>NZ_NCTH01000060.1:0-10782 GCF_002105475.1 Vibrio sp. ArtGut-C1
CTTTCACGCTTAGTCATAATGTCACCTGTTTTAGTATCGAGATGATCATACATCACCTCTTAATCAGGTGGCCAAATTCACTATGCCACTACATATTTACTAGTTTCATTGTTGCGTTGGTTGCCACATATATTAGCTTTTGGCTATTCCCTGGGGACGAAAAAGATATACAACCAGACCAAACCACTCTTGATGGTGCAAACGAACATATCGGGCTTATCGTCTTTAAAGCAACCGCATTGTGTGTTGTTTTGTACGCGCTAATATCATCTGGAAGCTCTCAAACGCTATTGATCGCAATAACATTTGGCAGCATGATTAAGCACCCAGTTAATCAAGACAGTCATTCCTTTGGGCGGTATCGAATTATCACTACAAGCCTAGGGATCTTGTTTACTATTCCATGCATGCTTGCAGTAGCCACAGGTGCACCTACTTACGTTGTACTTGGCGTTACCATCTTTTGTGGCCTGCAACTAGCGTGTTTTGCAATACGTCGACAGACACACTTAACCATCTATCAATTGCTTTTTACTAACTTCACTGTGCTGACTTACCAGATTATTAACAATACGGGCATCGAATCATTTTCTGCTCAAATGACTCGATTCGTCTCTATTTCTATCGCTATAGTTCTAGGGGTACTGGTTCTCAATTTATTTAGATCAGAGCAAGAGGTAAAATAACTGCAGCCTCTCTTTCTTAAACTAAAGCGGCTGAGCGATATGAGCTTTCTCATTGAACGAAGCTTGAATAAGTAAAAAAGCATCGATTTTATAATCACATACAGAAGATTACTCCCTCCCAATAAACATTAACGTCCAATCAGAAGAGAAGAATTTTTCAAGTAAAAAACAAGACTCGAATTGAGTCTTGTTTATAAATGTGGTCTGGATGAATACGGTTATGGCGTCGCTTTAAAATCGCGGATTAGCTTCTCCCGATACGCCGTAACAACCCTCATGATAGAGTCTTTTACATCCCCTATTTGCTTAGAGGGTTGACACCAAAGGCCAAAACCAAACTTAAAGCCTTCTAGTAATTCACAGACTTCAGCGGGCTCTATATCATTATTAGAAAATTCCGAATGAGCCAGCGTTCTAGGAAGAATCGCCCACCCTAGCCCTGCTTCAACCATTTTTACAACAAGAGCCAGCTGATCGACTTCTTCATGATTCGAACTGACGATAACTTTTTCACCCATTCCTTCTTCAATGAAAGATCGCAACACAAATTGCTTGCTATTCCTCAACGCAGTTAACACTCGGTCGGGTGCCATAGAAGCCAGTTCACCACCTTTCTGGACAAAGGGAACAAATTCAAAGTGACCTAAAAACGTCGAGTCTAGACTGTGTATTGCACGGCTATCATGTACATTTACAATACCGAACTGATACTCACCAGTCGCTAAACCTTCTTTGATCTCGTTACGGTTACGAACAAAAAAGTTAACTCGCATCATCGGAAAATCTGCCGCTAATTGAACACGAAGTAACACCAGCAAACGATGTGGGATAGCACTAGAATAGGCAATGCTGACACTCTCTAAGCCACCATAAGCAAGGCTCAATGCGACTTTGTCGAACGTACGGGCTTGTTCAATTGTTTGCTTTGCATAGTGGTAAAGAAGGCGAGCATCTTCAGTGGACTCTACAGAACGGCCAACCCTATTAAACAAGCTCACAGCAAGTAGATCTTCTAAATTCGTAATAACCTGCCCGATGGTTGTTCTGTGCTTATTCAATTTTACAGCGGCTTTGCTAAACGAAAGCTCCTCGTAAACAGCAACGAATGCCAATAGTTGTTCAAGACTAAAATTCATAGGTTTTCTTATATCTTAGGGCTACATGGCTAAACTATCACAAGTTATTGAGAATGCTAGCTCGAAAGAGCGACGGTTGACTCGAGGCTTTTATCTTCATCATTAGATACGTAGTTATTCCGCACGTAAATGCGAAAACTTATCGCACTCACACTCCCCTTAAAGCACGTTCGACATCAGACGTAACTCATTACGAACTCTCTAAAAAAATACATTGATGGATTTGATCCTACAAAAGCGATTATTACATTTGTAGGATTTCTCTTATCTTTGCATTCATCAAATAAATAGAGAAAAGCACTATGAACTCAATGCCACATGAGCTTGTGTGGGGTGAAGTTTACTTCCCACCCTTGTTGCTGGTTATTGCATTGGCTTACATTCTCACCATTTTGGTTGGAACCGTTGCAACAAAATTAGGGGTACACAAATACGTTGCGTTTCCAGCACTTGCTGAGCTGAGCCTAATTGTGATTTTTACTGGCGTTATTGGTCGATTCATAACCATCTTTTGAGGCAAATTCCGTGATAAAACGTTATCTAATCACATTTTTATTACTGTGTTCCGCTGGCACTGTGATTTTCAGTTACTACCAATCATACTCAAACAATCCTTGGACTAGAGATGGTCATGTCAGCGCGTACATTGTGTCTATAACGCCCCGTGTAACCGGGCAAGTCATCAAGGTATATGTTGAAGACAACTCCCAAGTTAATGCGGGCGACTTACTGTTTGAGATTGACCCAAGCATTTATAAAGCGTCTTACCACAAAGCCCAGGCGGCTCAAAAGCAAGCCATTGCGTTGTTAGCGAAAGCCAAAAATGAAGAACAACGTGCACTGGAACTAGAAAAGCGTACACCTGGCGCGGTATCGGTGCTGACGTTGAACAATTTGAACAACGCCGTAGAGACAGCAATCGCAAACGTGGAGCTGGCGAAAGCAAACGTCGAAGAAGCAAAACTGAACCTTGATTACACCAAGGTGTACGCTCCAACAAATGGTTACATCACCAATTTTAATCTGCGCACCGGCTCCCAAGTTGTCGCAAACTCACCAGTTGTAGCATTAATTGATGAAGACAGCTTTTGGATCGAAGGCTATTTCAAAGAAACGGATTTAGTTGGTGTTGATCCACAAGATAAAGCATACGTAACCTTAATGATGCACGACGAAATGGTGCTAGAAGGCAAAATCAAGAGCATTGGTTACGGCATCGCGAAGCAAGACGGTAGTACAGGTAACGACCTTCTGCCTAATGTGAACCCTAACTTTCAGTGGATACGCTTAGCTCAACGCATTCCAATTAAAGTGAAATTAGACAACTTACCAAAAGATTTTCAACTACACGTCGGTATGACGGCATCCATCAAAATCATCAAACAATAAATGCGGTGAAATGTATGTTTAATGCCTCAACCAAAGAAGCAATAAAAGCTGCACTGTCTATCGTTATCGCAATCTGCCTCGCCTTATGGTTTCAATGGGAGAAACCCTATTGGGCAGCGATCGCCGTCGCGGTAATGGCATTAAATGAAAGCTTCGCTCACTCGATAAACAAAGGTCATAATCGCCTAGTGGGAACCCTACTGGGCATCGGCTATGCCTTTTTCCTCATCACAGCATTTTCTCAAGATCGCTTCTTGTTCCTGACTTTTTTTACCCTATTTTTAGGTGTATGCATTTTCATGTCGAGCGACGAAAAGTACGGTTATGTGTTCTCCATAGGCTTTGCTGTGTGCTCTATCATCGCTTGTATGGGAGGGTTTGATAGTCAAGTGACGTTCCATTTCGCAGTACTTCGAATGCAGGAAACTATTCTTGGCATCATTACCTTCTCCGTTGTTTATCGTTTGGTTTGGCCAGTGAATACTGAAGAGAATTTCATTCAACGCTTTGAGAGCAGCCGTGAGGTGTTGCTTAAAGCTATGGACAAACCAAATGACATTGATATTGATGCGCTTGAAACCAACACAACAAACATTGAGAAGATGTGCCAACTACTGGGATTACCGCTCACAGGCAGTTACCACCTCAAAGAACATCGAAAACTGTGGCATCAGCGCCTCGAAGAGATGAAACGTATTCAAGAACGATTACTTGAACAAGTGGAAAAGCCTCACTGTGATGATATTGACTGGAAACCTGTGGCTCAAAACCTGACACTATTTGATATCACTCAGCCAACCACGCATCTAATTGGTCGTACCTTATTGACAGAACAAGTGAAACAGAAAACATCTTGGCATCGTGAACACCGGACTTTCATACAGCATTTGAAAGAAGACCGCAGAAAGGTTTTACAAGGCCTATCGATGTTTATCACCTCGTTATTGGTTTGGATTTATCTCCCTGTACCAGGTGGGTTTATCTTCCCTATGTTGGCCGGTGTCTTTTCATCAATAGTACCTACAATGCCTCCTAGCGTTGTTAAAGATGCCTTCTTTGGCGTTTTGGGAACAGGTTCAGTGATACTGCTGCAATACATCTTCTTGATGCCCATGATGACTGAACTCTGGCAACTAGGGTTATTTTATTTCATCAATATTATTTTGATTTGGGAGGTATTTTCTACACCACAGCTGATGATCCATAGGGTCTTAGGCGTCAATTTATTAGTGGTATTAACCTCAGGCGCACTTAACTTGACCCCGGAGTATCGTATCGAAACACCTTTACTCATGCTGGTAAACATCATGCTCATTTTGATGATCGCCAAGTTATTTAATGACCTGTTTCATCCCCGCGTAACCGCTTAAACAAGCAATTAAACTTAATAAGGAAATGCTTTGAACAGTGGGTTAGATCAAATTACGTAATGGCAAATAACACTGCCCGAAAAGGTAAAAATTAAAGACCAAACCAACACACTTTGAACAGGAAACATATGAAATATCAGCAGTGGGAATACTTTAATATCACGAAGTGAGAATAATATTTGAGGTTGAAGATCCCAACATGTAGCTAAAGATGCGCCTCTTTTGAGCCGAGGATGCTTGATCAAATATTCAGCATAGGATGAATAAACCGTCCACAACCCTAACAGCCCAAATAACTCGATGATAGAAATAACTTCCAGACTAAATGGCAATAGTGAAGGCCCACCAATGAGCAAGATAATTGCGAAGATCCACATCTTATTTTTCATTACACATCCTTGTTGCTGATTTACGCTTATGTATTACCAATAACAACACCAAGTAAAAACTGTTGGCCATAAAAACGCAACCCAACGTTGAACTTTTCATGTCAAGCGCTGGGTTGTGTTTTTTTAAGTACTTTTAAATGTAAAATCAGTCAGTTAAACTAGATCGAAGGACAGTTTCCTTTTTCTGCCATGTCTACTTTTAGTACTTCTGCTTTACCTTTGCTTTCGTCCACGAGTTCTACGCCCGCACCACCAACAAATACACCCATTTTAATGTATTGATTAACGAAATAATTACGGCCCTCTTCCGTTAAGATAGTTAAGTGATTTTCAGAAAACTCAGACTCTGTACTTACTTGATGTTCTTTATTGCCTTCGACCTCATGGTAGAAGAATACACCAGGAGCTGTTTCACCAATACATTCCCCATCGACGTAAACATACTTTTTAAGCGCTGCTCCGACAAAAGCATCTTCTCGATAAATGTAAATCCCTGCGTTCCCCTTTTGAGGTGCTTCAAATGATTTCATTTGATTTGATACTGTCGAATCAACAGTAGGAACAGAAGCACAACCTGATAAACCCAAAAGGAATGCGGAACAAAGAATTACTTTATTTTTCATATTATTAACCTAGCTACGATAAAATCGCGCCAACCATACTATAAACAAATACATTCACTTATTGGTATTTTTGAAATTTGTGATTCAACCTATGCAATAGCACTCATTTAACGTATAGATTGAGCAAACATTAGCCATATAATAATCACGAGAATAAAATGCCCTGTATCTAACGATCACTAAATGCCACTTTACTCGCTAGACTGATAAGTAGAATACCTGAAACACCTTCAAGAGTTCTTGAATAACGCTGAGAGTGTGGACGACTAAATACCCAATTACCCACAGATGCGTACAAAACGTTACATGTCGTCGCAAGTACGCTGAACAGCAAGCCAAGTAGTAATAATTGCATTGATGTTGAGCTTGCAGACGTATCAATAAATTGAGGCAGAAACGAGAGAAAGAATAGCGCTACTTTTGGATTCAAGACGCTGACGATAACCCCCTGAACAAACACATTTTTATTATTATCAACATTTTTGTTTTCAACGATTTTACTTTCTCCACGCCACATGGACAGTAATGACTGAACACCTAAATAAACTAGGTAAGCGGCCCCTAACCATTTAACAACGCTAAAAGCCAAAGATGAACTCAGAATTATTGCTGACAAACCTAAACATGCCGCTAGTGTATGAAAAAAGTAACCAACACCAAGCCCAAGAGCCGCTTTCAGCCCAGCAGATAATTTACCTTTCATTGTATTGGAAACAATATAAATTACATCAGGTCCAGGAATCATGTTGATAGCGAGACAAGCGACAACAAATAATAATAGTGAGTTTGAATCCATTCTTTTCTCCAAATTAACGTCTTGCGGGATAACATCTCATCGAACTATAAGTAATGCAACGTCTAGGTTTCCGTTGGTTATCAAGGCGTTGACCGTAGTTCATTAACGTGCCTGCCATCGCAGGCCCGGGGCTAGCTATAGCTGATACGACAATCAGTGAATAATTTATCCCTTCCATTTTTACTCTAAGCCTCCACATGAAGTTTTATCAACCCTTATCGCGGAATACTTTATTGAATGTACATCAGAAGCGTAATCCTGATTAAAGCACCAAGTGTCACGAATCAAGCTGGGGATTCTCTGATATTTTACTGCTCCAAAATAACATCAAATCCACCATAAATGAGACGCTTTCCATCAAAGGGCATTGGGTTATTCTCAGGACTCATTCGAGGATCACCCATGATCCGCTGCCACCCTGAGTCTCGCACTTCTTTTGAAGGCCAGACTACCCATGAAAACACAACGGTTTCGTTGCTTTCAGCTTTAACTGCCATGGGAAACGATGTGATCTCACCATCTGGAACTTCACTTCCCCACGTCTCAATAACCTTTAAGGCCCCAAACTCCCTGAACATTTCTGCTGCTATTTTTGCGTGTGCGATATACTTTTCTTTATTCGCTGTCGGTACTGCAGCGACAAACCCATCAATGTATGACATAAGTAAACTCCTTTCATTGGAGTTATAACCATAGCTCAATAAAAAGAATGCACATGATGCCAAATCATAGAAGCAGGTACGTAATACAGCTTGAGAGCTACATTCCTAGCTTGGACTTGATATACATATTTGAAAGGTATGTGTTTGGATCTAGCTTAGTTAGCGTATTTATAATTTCCAAAACGCTCGAATACTCAATACGTTCCTCTTCTGCATGCCCGATCCCACCTATTGTAAAGTGAGTAAAGCGGTAATCACGATAAACGTTTTGAAGCTGGCTAGAAATATCTTTGAGTAATCTTTTACTGAGGCTGAATGCAGGGTACTCACTATTTTCTGAAAGCTCTGCTGTAGATCCAATAGATACAATATTGCATTTATCGTTAAGTGAACCTAAAGCGTTAAGTTCATTGACTAAATTAAGATACCCTATCGGGCCAACATTCATAAACTCAATCAGTTCGTTTGTTGTCAATTTTGAAGACTCTCCCCACATCGACGCCAAATAAACTATGATGTCAAACTTTACACCTTTGAAGCACGTGTAATCTGGTTTTTTCTCCGGACTAACATCAATACGAACAGAAGCTACTCCATCCTCAACTAGCTTTGATCTAGAAATAGTATAAGTTTCTATACCCTGTAAGTTCGTAGCCAAGAACCTTCCTAGACCTTTACTACCTCCAACAATTAAAATCTGCATAACCCTGTTCCTTGGTTAAGATTGTCTTTCCTATTATCCGCCAAACTGTGCATTAGGCATCACTTTAACGTTTCTATTGCCCTACTTAGTTCTATCTTCAATTTCATCGAATGGTTCGACTGAAATACGCTCTGCAATTTCACTCATCTTCTTCATTTTTTCTGGGTTACTAGTCTCCCAAAACCGCTCCCAGTCTTCACGTGTTCGCCACTTGGCAATAGTTAAAACCTTTTCCGGTACATCGTAAGAACGAAGCATAAAACTACCAAACGCCCCATCTACTGACTGATGAATTGAATCTGTCGTCGTACGCCATATATTTTGAAACTCATCCATTTTTTCACTTGGCACACGCCATTCATACACAACTCTAAACATAACACTTCCATTAAAATTTCTAGATTTAATACGGCAAAGTATCAAGAACACTAAGCCAGGTTAATAGATGAATAAAGCAACATAGTAGAGCGTAGAGCCACCTGAAAAACAAAGCGTAAACGCTCTAAATCACTCCGAGGCGATTAGTCATGCACACATTCAAAGATTTCATATTGACGTTTAACATTGGTTGTTACTTTTCCCCAATGTGAGGCGTGAACTCTTTCTTGATGTTGTTTAAAAGAGGCTTTGTCGACGAACTCCTCATAGACATCAAAACGAAAAGGATTAGTCGAGCTTTGAGTCACAAGAAAAGTAAGGCAGCCCGGCTCTTCTAACGTGAGCCTTTTGTGAGTTATTAACGCATGCTTTACTAATTCTAAATCCTTTTCCGGAACTAAAATAAAGCCTTTCAATGCTACCTTCGACATATCATCCTCCCGCCCCTATCGTGTAGCGTTTCGCTAAGAAACAGCCAACACGCCCTCAATCTCAACCATCATATCGCAAATGTGAATCTCACCACGAACTAAAATGCCACGTGTTAGGAATCTATTTCGAATGCCCTATCGACTTACGAGCATAAGGTTATCTCAACCCTTTCTTTGCCTTTACCGATGTTCTTGCGTTTTAGTTGAATTTGGCCGACTTCTGATGTGCGCTTTAAATGAGTGCCACCGCAAGGTACTTGCGCAAACCCATCCACTCTCCAATACCTTCTTTCACTCTCTTGATCGGAAAAGTCACTAATAATAACTGAATCAGAGTTAATCAAATCTTGCACATCAGTTTCAATTGCTTTCAATAACGGACCAATACTTTCAGACCACTCGAAATCTATGCGGCTCTTATTTTCAGAAATATGCGCGCCTATCTTAACAATGCCTTCTCGACGCTGATAAAACATCTCGAGCACCACTTCGGCAGCAAAGTGTAGCTTCATTAAGGCGTATCTACGCTTCCAATCAATACACGTAGTTACAGTGTCACCAAGAGTAAAATTTGGAGAGGATTCCAATGTGTAAATAAGTCGAACACCTAACTTTTGAGCAATCAAAACCGGAATACCATTAATCGTTCCTTTATCACTCTCTTGGCCTCCAGACTCCGCAAAAAAGATAGTCTGGTCCAATTCAACTTTATTTCCGTCTACATTGGTCACTCTTGAGTTAAGTTCTGTTTGGTAGGGATTAACCCAAAATAATTTCTCGCTCATGCTGCTATCCTTGCAGTAAGTCCTATCCTTGATAGTACATTCAGTGACCACTAAGTCAATTCAAGAAACCTCACCGTCAAGTGTAAGGCTGTGTTGTATAGAGCACGAGCAGGCTAGACCTATTAGATACTTTTAAAGCCGGATACTAAACGCTGTCTAGGGGTTTAGCTAACAACCCATAAATTGCGGAATCTGAGACTACTCCATTCACTTCCCAGCGCTGCCTTAGGAAACCTTCCTTTATAAAACCTAACCGTT
The DNA here is from genome assembly GCF_002105475.1 of Vibrio sp. ArtGut-C1. Lineage (NCBI taxonomy): Bacteria > Pseudomonadati > Pseudomonadota > Gammaproteobacteria > Vibrionales > Vibrionaceae > Vibrio > Vibrio sp. ArtGut-C1. Next base: position 9,607 of record NZ_NCTH01000060.1, read on the forward strand.
CCAAGACTTTACCTGAAGAAACATTGTCTGGATCTATCTCAGCTTCTATTCGACGTAGATTCAGTGTTTTGAATGCGTGTTCGATTAATGCGTTTCCCGCCTCTAGTACAATGCCTTTACCCCAGAAATTGCGACTAACGCCAAAGCCAATTTCTGCGCGCCTGGACTCTTTCACGTAGTTAAACAGCATTATCTTACCCAGAAGTTGGCCATTACTCTTTAGGAAGATGCCTAGTGTCATTTCTGTATTGCTATTCATGGCCTGTGTACTATTGGTTATAAATGTTAGAGCCTCATCAATTGAACCCCAAGGGCCAGAGTTCCAATATTTCATGACCTCATGGTCTGAGAATATGCCAAACAATTCGCTTGCATTATCTTCAACTAGCTCTCTTAGAATTAATCGTTCCGTTTCAATCTTAGTTACTAACATTTTTTGGTCAGCCTTTTGATTTGTTATTGGTGAATAAAAACCAACTAAAGTGTGATATACGTAATACAAATGCTCTCGTATAACACTTTTTAATAAGCTCAACGCATAGTAAAAGCGCCACTTGTCACGATTCTCAATTGAAGCAATTTTTAGACCTTCAAGTGCTTCAACAAGTAACCTTTGAACGCATCATAGTTTGGAATGAGTTGATCACGAGTCCTAAGTTCGGACTCAAAATAGGCCATATACTTTATTGCTTCATTTGGCGAAGTTTTACTTAGAAGCAAAGGAAGCAGTCGTATACGAGTGGAATAACTGAACACGGGCCAGACTTTTACATCTTCGCTTTTTAAACTCTCGATAACCCGCTTTCTATCTCTTAGTTTTTCTAACTCAATAGGTAGTAACTGTTTTACCATATAAGCGAAAGCTATAGGACTAATTGCGTCGGTATATGAATTACCAGTGATACTGCTCAACATGCGAGAAACACCACCAATACAACGCATTTCTCTAGGTAAGACCTTTTCTATATCTTTGTATTTAACCCCGAAGGAAGGGTTCAAAACAGTAAGCCCAAAGTTTAAGTGAAACCATTCGACATCGACCTTACCCACCTTGCGCTCCCATACTCCTCTAGATTTGATAACAAGTGGTCAAGTAAAACTGGCCACAGTTTTATAAGGGAACCAGAACTGTCGTTCTGACTCATTTGGTGTTAATCCACCGTTATATTGATGTGG
>NZ_NCTH01000007.1:0-221995 GCF_002105475.1 Vibrio sp. ArtGut-C1
GTGAAAGATGTTCGCTTCATCGATGGAGTGAAAGAAATGGAGACTCATCAACAGGCTACTGCATGATCTCCATACACCACATTTGACAATAGCTCGAGCAAGTGACGTTCAAGCGCTAAGGTTCGTAAGAATACCGACTAAAACGAAAAAGGGTCTGACGAAATCATCAGGCCCTTTTGCTATTGGCAAACGTCACTGCTGTTCTGTGTCTTACCACCTTAATAGCCAACCGAACGCACAAAAATGCTATTTAAGATGACCCGAGACTCACTAAGTTGCATAAGGTTCTGATGGCTAAATCTCAATTACACTATCGAACTTGGAAATTCCTCTCTGTGTTCGGCATACTTCTGCCTTCACTTTAGTTGTAGATATAACTCATGACCTTATTAAGCCAGATAGAATCGCAATTTTTGGAATTTATGCAGCAAGAGATGCAAGTCGATGCGGCGCATGACATAAGCCATGTTCAACGGGTCGTAAACACTGCAAAAAAACTGGCTATAGAAGAAGGCGCCGACTTATCTATTGTGCTTCCCGCAGCCTATTTACATGATTGTTTTACCTATCCGAAAGATCATCCTAACCGCAAGCAGAGCTCAATCATTGCAGCCAAAAAAGCGGTCGCGTTTTTAGAAAGTATCGATTATCCGCAGCAATACCATGATGCCATTGCCCATGCGATAGAAGCACACAGCTTTAGCGCTAATATCAGACCCAACACATTGGAGGCAAAAGTCGTTCAAGATGCCGACCGTCTGGACGCTTTAGGCGCAATTGGCATTACTCGCTGTATACAAGTGAGCACTGAGTTTGATGCGCAACTTTACGATGACAAAGACATCTTTGCTCAACAGCGAGAGCTCGACGATAAACAATTCACTCTGGATCACTTTCAAACCAAGTTATTCAAAATCGCTGAAACTATGAACACGGAGTCAGCGAGACGCGAAGCTCAAAAACGCAAAGCCTTTATGCAAGCGTATATAGAGCAATTACACGACGAGGTGACAGCATAAATGTCAGAAAGCTATACGTTAATTAAAGAGCTTAAACGCCAACTAAAGTTAGCTGGGCTGCATTATGCCGATGTTGCACAACACCTTGATTTAAGTGAAGGAAGCGTCAAACGTTTACTCGCTGAAGGTCAACACATTAGCCTTGAGCGCTTAGAGCGAATTTGCCAATTGATTGGCTTAGAAATGGCGGAACTGTTTAAGCTCGCGGCTGCGCACAATAAAGGTCTAGAGTCGCTAACATTAGAGCAAGAAAAGCAGTTGGTTGACGATAAAGCCCTGCTACTCGTGGCGATCTGTGTTGTAAATGGCTATCAGTTTGAACAAATCGTTCAGCAATACACCTTCAATGAGTTGGAACTGGTGCAAAAGCTTGCTCAGTTGGATCGTCTGAACATCATCGACTTGCAGACAAATAACAAAATTCGTTTGCGTATATCTCCGACATTTAAGTGGCAGATGGGCGGCCCTATTCAACGGTTCTTCCAACAGCAAGTTCAAGACGCCTTTTTCCAAAGCTACTTTTCTGGTGAAGATGAACAGTTATCCATGGCAACAGGATTGATGAGCGTACCAACCAACAAGAAGCTGCAACAGAAACTGCAAAAGGTCATCGATGAGTTTTATCAGGCTTGCCAAAGTGATAGCTCTCTCGATATGGACGAAAAGCACGGCACCTCTCTGATTATTGCGATGCGTCGCTGGACGTTCCCTCTGTTTGAACCATGGGAAAGAAAACCTACTCAAAAGTCTCGAAATTAGTAACTCAATAAACAAATGGAGATGAAAGTAACGAATTTCGTTACTTTTGGTGACACCCAACGTCACTTGACAGAGAAAGCTGGTTTAATCGTTCATTGAGCATAAAGTGCTCCCATCTCATTCGACTTTGTTTAATCGGGGCCAGCATGTTTTTCTCAAAACGCTTTTTTCCTTACTTTGTGACGCAGTGTCTTGGCGCACTCAATGACAACATCTACAAAAACGTTCTGTTATTGATGGTGACATACAGCCAAATTGATAACTTACCAATATCCGTTAATCTATTTGTTAATTTGGCGGCAGGCTTATTCATCCTACCTTTCTTTCTATTCTCTGCGCATGCTGGTGCCGTCGCTGACAGCATGGACAAAGCCAAATTAATACGACGTCTAAAGCTCATCGAGCTGGCTATCATGTCTTGCGCAGCAACCGCTATTGCGACCCAAAGTGCTATGCTGATGCTGGTTCTGCTGTTTATGACAGGCACTCAATCGGCCTATTTTGGTCCCGTGAAATACGCCTTGCTACCACAAGCGCTCAAACCAAATGAGCTTGTTAAAGGAAATGCTTGGGTTGAAATGGGCACGTTTCTTTCGATTCTTATAGGTACGCTTAGCGCAGGCCTGCTGCTAGCCATTCCTAATGGTACCTTGATTGCCTCTTGTACCGTGATTGCCTTGTCTTTGCTTGGGTTCATGAGCAGCGTGAATATTCCAACGATGCCTAGCCAATCGAATGACAAAGCGAGATTTGAACCGATTTCTGGTTTAAAGAACACGTTAAAAGTGGCAAAAAAACAGAGAGGCATCTGGATGTCTATTCTTGCCATCAGTTGGTTCTGGTTCATGGGTGCGACTTACCTAACTCAATTCCCTAAATTCGCACGCGAACATTTGTTCGCAGATAGCACTGTCGTTTCTTTACTGTTGGCATTGTTTTCCATTGGTATCGCTACAGGCTCTTGGTTGTGTGAAAAACTTTCCTTCAACCACGTTGAGCTTGGTATTTTGCCATTCGGTATCCTTGGTCTGACCGTCTTTGGCGTCGACTTGCTATGGGCAGTCCCAAGTTATCCATCACTTCCGGTGCACTTTTATGATGTGCAAAGCTTCGTTGCCGAATCCAAACATCTGCGCGTCATGATTGACCTGTTCCTTGTTGGTGTAAGCGGCGGTATCTTTATTGTTCCTCTTTATGCGTTCATCCAATCGCGTTCAAACAAAGGGGAATGTGCACGTGCCATTGCTGCTAACAACATCATGAATGCGTTGTTTATGGTGGTGTCTGCTTTGGTTTCGATCGTTGTACTCAGCGTACTAGAGCTTTCTATTGTGGAACTGTTTGCCATGATGGCAATAGGCAACTTCTTCGTGGCAATCTATGTCTATCGTCAAGTACCGGAATTTACACAACGCTTTATCAGTTATTTACTCAGCCATTGTATGTATCGTGTGTCAGTAGAGGGGCGCCAACATATTCCTGAACAAGGTGCTGCGTTAATCGTGGCTAACCATGTTAGCTATGTCGATGCGTTGATTTTGATGGGAACCTCTACTCGCCCGGTTCGTTTTGTGATGGACAAGTCCATCAGCGAGCTGCCTGTTCTTAAATATGTTTTCCGTCATGCCGGTGTTATCCCTATCTGTTCCCCACGTAAGTGTGCCGATACTCACCGACGAGCATTTGAGCAGATTGAACAAGCGCTAAACGACGGTGAAGTTGTCTGTATCTTCCCTGAGGGTCGTTTAACGTCTAACGGTGAATTGGGTGAGTTTCGCCCTGGTGTGGAAAAAATCCTTGAACGTAACCCTGTTCCTGTCATTCCTATGGCGTTAAAAGGGCTTTGGGGTTCTTTTTTCAGCCACAAAGGCGGACATGCTCTCACAAAACGACCGACTCGTTTTTGGTCAAAAGTGGATGTTGTAATCGGTGAAGTGTTAAGCCCAGCTTCTTTAAATCGTCATCAATTGCAACAACAAGTACAGGATTTACTGGGCTGATACGCTTGCTATACCGATCAAACTTTGCAGCAACACGTAAATATGCACCACAAAGCACAAGTAGTTCCTTGTTAATTAGAGTAGGATATCTACGACGTCATAAATCTAGGAGGTATTATGAGAATCATCATCTTACATGGTCTTTATATGCATGGACTGGTCATGCAACCTCTTAGCCAAAAGCTGCGAAAACTCGGATACGAAACGCAAGTACTCAGCTATAACACTGTTGCTATCGATGAGTCTTCACTGTTTGATTCTATTGATCATTCGCTTAATCCACTGACCACAAACGTGCTCGTGGGGCACAGCCTGGGAGGCTTGATGATTAAGCGCTATCTCGCCAACAGAAAACCGAGCACTAGCTTAATCTCTCATGTTGTCGCTATCGGTTCGCCTCTTAAAGGCGCGTCCATAGTAGGTCGGATTCAAGATCTCGGGTTGGGTGCCATTTTAGGAAACTCGCCACACCACGGATTAAACAAACATGATGACGCGTGGGCTTTTCCGCAAAAACTCGGCAGTATCGCAGGAACGATGCCGATTGGTGCTCGCCCATTGTTGATCCGTAATGACAACACCATGTCGGACGGTACGGTTACCGTAGAAGAGACAAGACTGGAAGGTATGCAAGATCATATCGAAGTGAAACAAACGCATACGAGTTTGATTTACAACACCTTCGTGCCGCAGCAGATTGATCACTTTATTCGCACAGATTATTTCCGTCGATAGCACACTTTTCCATCATACAGATGGAATCGACTTTCCAAGCTATTCAGTTCGCAGTACTATCCTAGCTCCACTTCCTCACAATTTGGATGAAGTGGCACATTTTTAATTGTTCTCAGGGCGGGGCGAAATTCCCCACCGGCGGTATACTTTTCAAGTGAGCCCGCGAGCGCTCGATTCGTCGAGGTCAGCAGATCTGGTGAGATGCCAGAGCCGACGGTTATAGTCCGGATGAAAGAGAATAAGAATACACCAGTATCGCGAGTAAGATCGCGTTGAATGCTGGTGCACTTCTTTTTGATCGTATTTTACGACGATCTCTCATACCGCCCTGATTCTGGTGAAATTTAGGAGTTAACCATGAATCAGTCATCACTACTTGCCGAATTCGGCGACCCAATTACTCGCGTTGAAAACGCACTTATTGCTTTAAAAGAAGGACGTGGCGTACTACTTCTTGATGATGAAGATCGCGAAAACGAAGGCGATATCATTTATTCAGTCGAGCACCTCACCAACGAGCAAATGGCGTTGATGATCCGCGAATGTAGCGGCATCGTTTGTTTGTGCTTAACAGATGCTCAAGCAGACAAACTGGAACTGCCTCCAATGGTGGTAAACAACAACAGTGCAAACCAAACCGCATTTACGGTTTCTATTGAAGCGAAAGTTGGTGTAACAACGGGGGTTTCAGCAGCAGACCGGGTGACGACCATTAAAACGGCGGCAAACCCGCATGCGAAACCTGAAGATCTTGCTCGCCCGGGCCACGTATTCCCTCTGCGCGCACGTCCAGGTGGTGTAATGACTCGCCGTGGTCACACAGAAGGTACGATTGACCTGATGCAAATGGCAGGGCTTCAACCCGCTGGAGTACTATGTGAAGTGACCAACCCAGATGGCACGATGGCAAAAGCACCAGAGATCGTTGCGTTTGGTCGCCTGCACAACATGCCAGTGCTGACTATTGAAGACATGGTGATGTACCGCAATCAGTTCGAGTTAAAACTGGCATAATTAAATCCCAGCTCTGAAAGAAGCCGCGCATTTGTGCGGCTTTTTTGATCGATCCTCTTTGCGCTTGAGTAGTTATACTTATTGAAAACAAAGGGAACAACACCATGAAAGGATTACTGAAACTCGTCGCTCTCGTTGGCTTTATCTCCATGACTTCGCTTACTCTTGCATCTGAGTGCCCTGATATTCTTCAAGGTAAGCAAAGGTTGTTAAACTCAACAGAAGAAGTCGATCTATGCGAAAGCTTTAAGGGAAAGACACTACTAGTCGTCAATACAGCAAGCCAGTGCGGCTTCACTCCTCAGTTCGAACAGTTAGAAACCCTCTATCAAACTTACAAAGAGCAAAACTTCACGGTTATCGGTTTCCCGAGTAATGACTTCCGACAGGATAGAGGAAGCGAAACAAACACAGCGAAAGTCTGTTATCTCGATTACGGGGTCACCTTTCCAATGATGGCTCGCTCCTCAGTATTAGGCGTAGATGCAAACCCCGTATTCAGCGAGATTACTAACCAAGCTGGCATCAAACCAAAATGGAACTTCTATAAGTTTCTAATTAGCTCTGAAGGCAAAGTTATTGCCACTTTTCCAAGCTCCACATCACCGACAAGTACTACGCTTACCAATATGATAGAGCAACAATTGTAAGGTGACGACCATGACAACACGCTCAACCATGCAACAACTCGGTTACTTAGGCCTGGTTCCATTTGTGTTTAGTTTAGGGCTGATTTTCACTGACATTTCACTCTTCAATTTAAGTGGCCAGCAATTTTTCATCGCTTACAGTGCCGTAATATTAAGTTTTTTATCCGGCATCCTTTGGGGGAATGGCATTGAGCATTACTACCACCGCCTTAGCAGAAATATATTAATTCTCAGCAACCTTTTTGTCTTACTCGCTTGGGGCGCATTATTGCAGGGTCACAAACACTACGCGGTCGCTACCCTACTCTTAGCAATTGGGTATCTTGCTGTTTGGTATGCAGAAAAACTCGTGAGGAAAGTCGAACAAGACGCCGAGCCCAAGGGATATCAAGGAATGAGGAGCAAACTGACCTTCGGCGTAATCGTAATGCACGGATTGGCTTTAGTTTCATAACCTGGTCTGTCCAGTACTAAGATCACAAAAAAACGTCTTTTTATAAAACAATGTTCATTTCGTGAATGCACACATATTTTGAACACTGTTTTGTTTCATTTATGAATCAATCCACATATAAGTAATTCAAAGCATTCACAAAGGATATGAATATGTTTTTTCGCAAACTTTTGTTTAGCACTGCGATGATCAATGCAACGACAGGTTGCGTGTCTTACCAGGCACAACAAGCCGCCGCTCAAACAGTAAATAATACAGGAGCCGTGCTTACCAATGTGATTAAAACTACGATTGCTCAGCCATGTAATGTTGCAGTCACTGCTGCTAGCTTGTTTTATCCGCATGCCATATTTATGACTAGTGTTCCGACTCAAGCATGTACAAGCGTTCTTAGATAATACGAGTGTGATAAGCATAAAAAATGGCGACTCTACCGTCGCCATTTTTAAGCATCAATGCTATTTACAGTTACAGCGTCAATAAGTAATTAACTAATTGATTGTACTCGTCGTAAGTACGAATTTCGTTGGCCAAAACAATGTATTTATTGTTCACAACCACACCCGGAACCCCTCTTAACGTGCTGGCAGAGAATTGCTTATCAAAGCCCTTCTGCATTGAGTTTACGGCAAAGCTATTGTAAGCGGCATCAAACTTCTTACCTTCTACGCCATTATCAACGAAGAGCTGTTTCAGCTCAGCTTCATCTTTTGGCGCTTGTCGCTTTTGATGAATTTGGGCAAACATGGCAGGAATCATTGTATCTTCAACCCCGAGCGACACCATCGTCGCGTAGGACTTGGCCATCGGAATCGCCATATCTCCGCCCATGAACCCCACATGTACCTTTTCAAACTTTGCCTCTTTTGGCAGAGCAGGTTTTAAACGCTCAATAAGCGACTCAAACTTGTAACAATGTGGGCAATAAAAAGAAAAGAATTCCGTCACAACAGGTTTCGATGCTTTCTTAACATCCAGAACTTTGTAGTGCTTCCCTTCTTCAAATTGCGCTGCGTGAGCGGTAAAAGTCAGTAAAAGTGCACTACATAAGGCAAGTAGTTTTTTCATTGTTTATTTCCTCGTGGCATTCAAATGCCAAATCATTTCATTTGGTAAAAAGGGGGGGACCCCAAGTAATTTGAGATGGGAAATTAAACAATCGGAGGGCGATAAAGCTTGGTGATCACTGTCACTACTTTTTCGACTAGAGGCCTATCAATCAATGCAAGGCTATAAGGAAGAAGCAGTAAGTCGTTTTGAGATAAGTTGGCGGGAATTTTGACCATGCAGGAAGAGCTACAACTCGTGTGAGACTGTTGCACCTTATTGATAGTTGACTCATCGTGATGTGATTCTACGCAATCGTCATTGACGCCAAGTTGTTTGTGCAGAGCAGCCTGTTGAACAATAATATCGCGTACTTCAATTGTTTTCACCGGGGCTGAAGCCTTCGCCATAGGAGCGACACTGCTCAAAAGCATAGCGGCTAAACAAACTATCGCGGTCAACAATGTACGGTTAAACTTCAACATAGCTACATCAACAAAAATGGTGATTTAAGATAATACATGATAACGGTTTGACTTCAAGATACGAACTCTGAGTTCCGCCTCGCCTAAAAACTTGGTACGTTAACGGTTCCTTACCCTTGAGGCTTCTCAATACCGCTCCCCTCTCACAAGAACTCATAGCGATTAAGCTATTCATCATTTAGATAGTTCTTCACCTGATACCAGCGACAATTCGATAAAACTTGAAATCGTTATGAAACACGAGTAATAGTTAGAACAGTTTTTGTACGAACAAGGAAAGATCAATGCTTAAAAAGAGATTCTTTAAGACAAAAGATGAAGTTGAAGTCACGTTCGAGCTAGATAAAGACCAGTGGGACTCCATTCATATTGCTGGGGATTTTAACAACTGGCAGCCAGAACCGATGAAATTAGTGAAGAAAAGCCGTCAATTTAAATTTAAAACGCGCTTACCTAAAGAGCAGAATGTTCAGTTCCGCTACTTGCTCAATGATGCAAAGTGGGAAAACGACCCTCAAGCCGACGCTTATGTTCCCAATGCTTTTGGCAGCGACAACAGTGTCGTGTGCACCACCGAATAAAACGTAAGTTCACTCTAATATTCCATATTAAGGCGCAACAGTTGCGCCTTTTTTAGACACTTCATAATGTGATTAATGATTAAGTTTGAATCATTACTTGGGGTATTTATCGAATCAACTCATCCGATAACCTTATTCTGAGAAAGCTTTATTTGAAATAATTCGTAAATTTGTTTAAGTTCCAGTGATATTAAATATTGTATACATCACTCAAATGAACGCACAACAAGTCAAACCATCTTTAATCATTGTGGAAGACGATCCCAAATTACAAGCTATGCTGGGAGAGTATTTTGTTGAACAAGGTTTCCAGGTCAAATGTATCGACAACGGGACAGACGCACCGGAAGCGATTATTGACACACAGCCAGACGTGGTTTTGTTAGATTTGATGCTACCTGGACAAGACGGCCTGAGCGTATGTCGTCAAATCCGTGAATGCTACAAAGGCAAAGTGTTGATGCTGACAGCGAGTGATGACGACTTCGATCACGTCGCCGCATTAGAAATTGGCGCCGATGACTTTGTTACCAAGCCAATCAAACCTCGTGTGCTGCTGGCACGCATTCGCATGCTATTGAGAAGAAAAGAGGCAGCCTCTACCGAGTCCGAAAACGGTCTACAAATTGGAGTGCTGTGTTTAAACCGATTACGTAAATCATGCGTCATGAACCAGGAAGAAATTGCGCTGACTGACGGTGAGTTCGATTTATTATGGGTTCTCGCAACACACGCAGAAAAAACACTCTCACGTGAGTGGTTAACGAAAACACTACGTGGTATTGAGTACGACGGTACAGATCGCACCATTGACAACCGTATTGTGACATTGAGAAAAAAATTAGGCGATGCTTCTTGCTCTCCACAAAAAATCATTACGGTTCGCGGCAAAGGCTACCTATTTATGCCTGATGCATGGAATGAATAATGAGACGGATTTATCTGGAAAGCTTTGTCGGTCTTATCATTCTATTTATGGTGAGTTTGTGGGGTTACGAATTCTTAGTCTATGAGATCAACACAGATTACGATTACCTGCTACAAGAGCAAGAAGGTCAAGCTTTCCACGATCTTATCTATCCTATCTACGAAGAGCACGGACTAGAATACACTCAACAACAGCTTGAGCAATTTGCCACGTCCAGCCATCGCTTGTTGATTCCTCACACGCTCGAAGAACTTCCAGAGGACATCAGAAAAGCATTTGAAAGTGACACCTCTGTTAACGTTGCTTACGACGAAGAAAGGGATATATGGTTCCGCCTAGATGCGGACACCCCTATTTTCAAAATGATCGATGATCCAGATAGCTCAGTTATTCAGGCGATTAACTTTGATGACAACATTGTATGGTTATTCTTTTTAGCCGGATTTGCTCTGTATTGCATACTGCTGATCTGGTTTTTGAGTCGTCGAATTCGTGAGTTAGAAAGAGTCACGGTCGAGTTTGCTTCAGGCAACTTCAAAGCACGAGCAAGCACCTCAAGCGCCAAATCCGTTGGGACACTGAACAAAAGCTTTAATACGATGGCTGACAAAGTTTCTCGCCTGATCACTAGCAATAAAATGCTGACCAATGCAGTTGCGCATGAATTACGCACTCCTATTTTTCGTTTACAGTGGCAAGCTGACTTGTTATCGGACTCTACATTAACCGAACAACAGAAAAAGCATGTACGTAGTATCGTCGAAGACATTGACGAGATGGAAGACATGGTTGAAGAGCTGCTTTATTACGCCAAAATGGAACGCCCAGATACGGCGTTGCAAACAGAAAACGTAGCACTCGCCAAGTTAGTTAATGAGTTAAAACAGAGATGGCAAAAAGAGACCAAATTATCTATCTCAGTCAATGAAACAAACTCTGAAAACGCGCGCGCATTCGCCGATCCAAAACTGCTAAAACGTGCTTTGGATAATCTGCTACGCAATGCAATGCGATACGCAAATACTCAAATTATGGTTGAGATAAAAAGTGATCAGCAAAGCTACTTAATCCATGTACATGATGATGGTATAGGTATAGAAGAGCAGCATTGGCCTCACCTTTTTGAAGCATTTTATAGCGCCGATGAGTCCCGAAACAAAAACACCAGTGGATTTGGGCTTGGTTTGGCGATCGTCAGGCAGATAATGGAACTTCAACATGGTGAGGTTTCGATTTCTCATAGCCCACTTGGTGGTGCTTGCTTCACACTTCGTCTTCCAAAATCAGACAGTTAAGTTAACGTCTTTCCTCCTTTACAGAAGACGACACTTCAATACACTCCAGCGACAGAGCTCAACAATAAAACAGTGTACATTTAATCCATAAATTCACAGAACAAATGGATAATACTCATGTACAAACCTTTTATTCTGGTTATGACGTTTGCCTCTACTCTTAGCGCTTGTACTTATAATCAAAAGCCTGTTGTCGACATGACCAATGTTGATCCTGCTAAATATGAACAAGATTTTCTTTATTGCCAAGGGTATGCGGACAACGTAGACAAAACGGAAGCTGCAAAATCTGAAGCCGCTAATGGCGCAGTTACAGGTGCACTAATTGGGGCAGCAGCTGGAGCGCTAGAAAGCGGGATAGGTGGGGCTGCTGTGGGTGCCGCTGCAGGCGGTGCTGTAGGAGCAGGGGCCGGAGCGTTGAGTGGAAGCAATGACTCCACCAAAACACAATCTCTTGTACTGCGAAAATGCCTTCAGAATAAAGGCTATACCGTCTACGACCTTGATTAATTCAACTCTTTTTTCTTATTCAAACCCTATATCGTTGTGTGATGAATGCCATTCACAAATGTTTCACGCAAGAACGATTAGTCTCATCTCATCGTTTGGATAGATGCACAATCTAAATTATTAAGCTGTAGTAAGGTCATATTTTGAAGCCAGGAAAAACAGGTCTACGCCGTGTCATGGATGCGACCGGCTATTCATTTCAGGGATTGAAAGCCGCATGGAAATACGAAGCCGCCTTCAGACAAGAATTGATTCTAGCCTTAGTGCTTTCCGTCTGTGCTTTTTTCCTTCCAGTCACCACATTTGAAAGAGTACTGATGATCAGTAGCCTGTTATTGGTCCTGATCGTCGAACTTATTAATTCCGCCGTAGAAGCGGTTGTCGACCGTGTTAGCGATGACTGGCACGAGCTCAGTGGTAGAGCCAAAGATATCGGCTCGGCTGCAGTATTTGTTGCGCTCACTCTTGCCCTTTTTGTTTGGGCTTCGTTCTTGCTCTAATTTTGATTCAAGACATTTACTTATGAAGACACATAATTTGCAACAGAAAGGTATCTCGTACGTTACCTTTACTTTCTTGTTGGCACTCTATTTCGCGCTGGTTGTAAACATTCCTATTTACAAAGAGCTGAATGGTATTTTTTCAAGCCTAGATAATGTCAAAATTGGTTTTATTATTACGATACCCATTTTCTTTCTTGCCGCGCTCAATTTCCTTTTTAACTTATTTAGTTGGCCTTGGGTTGGAAAGCCATTCTTTATTATTTTGCTCATAATTTCGAGTATGGTGAGCTACGCAAGTTACAACTATGGCACACTTTTCGATTCTGGAATGATTGCTAATATTGCTGAAACCGACTCGAGCGAGGCAAGCTCTTACTTGAGTACTTATTCTGTAATCTGGACGCTACTTATGGGGGGCGTCCCTGCGATGATTGTCTATAAGGTCAAGTTGCAATCTCAGCGCCACCAATTGCTGTATTTTTCTCTCACGAAGTTGGTGTCGATGTTGTCATCTCTTGCAGTAATTGCTGTTATTGCCAGTGTTTACTACCAAGACTATGCATCTGTCGGGCGCAATAACAGCTATCTGAAAAAAATCATTATTCCCACTCAATTCGTTTACAGCGCGACTGGGTATGTAAAGGGGAAATACTTCACCACGCCAGAGCCGTATCGCGAGATTGGAATCGATGCAAAGCAGTCAGATAGCGCAGTAAAGCAAGCACAGAACAAGCCGACACTACTGGTGTTTGTTGTCGGAGAAACCGCTCGAACACAGAACTACCAACTCAATGGCTATAAGCGAGAGACAAACCCTTACACCAGTAAGCTGGATGTGATTTCATTTCAAGAGGTTGCGTCTTGTGGCACTGCAACTGCAGTATCTGTGCCTTGCATGTTTTCTCAGCTCACGCGAAGCGAGTTTGAACGGACCAAGGCAGATAACCAAGATAATGCTCTCGACATCATGCAGCGCGCTGGAGTTGACCTCATCTGGAAAGAAAATGATGGCGGAGACAAAGAAGTCTCCCACAAGATCAAGAAAATTGAAGTGAACCGAAAGCAAGCAAGTCCTCTGTGTAACGGTCAAACCTGTTACGATATGGCGCTGTTAGATCACTTTGATCAAGAAGTTGCGGATATGCACGGCAATCGCGTTGTCGCCATGCACCTTATAGGAAGCCATGGTCCTACCTACTTCCAGCGTTATCCTAGAGACAAAGCGTTTTTCAAACCAGACTGCCCACGTGCAGATATAGAAAACTGTAGCGTCGAACAAATCGTGAATACGTACGACAATACGATACGCTACACTGATCTTGTGTTGGCTGAAACCATCAACAAACTCAAAGCATTAGAGTCTCAATATAATACCGCTCTCATCTACGTATCGGATCATGGTGAATCATTAGGCGAAAACGGATTGTTCTTACATGGCATGCCTTACGGCCTTGCACCAGACTTCCAAAAACGTGTTCCTTTGCTCATGTGGCTATCTTCCGGCTTTAAGCAAGTGAAACAAATCAACACCGACTGTTTGTCGAATGAAGCGCAAAAGGCAGGACAGTACTCACATGATAACGTGTTCCACTCTTTATTAGGCATTATGGATGTACAAACCCAAGCCTACGACGGCAAGTTAGATATATTCAAAGACTGCCGCACGACTTCCTAAGTGGACCAATAAAGCCTGACTCAAAATGTGAGTCAGGCTCTTTTCTAACAAGGCATTTAAACTCATCAGCTTGCCAAGCGTTATACTACAACCTGCCATCCATACATCGAAATAAGGACTAGGATGAAAATTGGTATTATTGGTTTAGGAGATATTGCTCAGAAAGCATACCTTCCCGTTATCACTCAGCTTCCAAATATCGAACTTGTATTTTGTACCCGCAACGCAAATGCACTTGAGAGTCTGGCTACGCAATATCGAATCTCAGAGACCTGTCAAGACTACCAGCAGCTTCTGCACTTTGGCGTAGATGCTGTCATGATTCATGCTGCAACAAGCGTACATCCTCAAATCGCAGCATTCTTTTTGCAGAATGGAATCCCAACCTTTGTCGACAAACCATTAGCGGACAACGCTGATGACGTGGAAAAACTGTACGATATTGCCGAAAAAGAAAAACAACCACTTTATGTGGGCTTCAACCGACGTCATATTCCGCTTTACAACCAACACATGCCAGAGGTACAGCAAGGCAATATTTCTGACCTAAAATCGCTACGCTGGGAAAAGAACCGCCACCAACTACCAGGCGATATTCGTACCTTTATATTTGATGATTTTATTCATCCATTAGACAGTATTAACGTGACAGCCAAGACCGATTTAAAAGAGGCTTACATAACGCATCAGCTTGAAGGTGACCAATTGGCGCGTTTAGATATTCAGTGGCAACACGGAGATACTTTACTCCACGCTTCGATGAATCGTCACTTCGGTATGACTATGGAACGCGTTCAAGCTTGTTATGCTAACAAAGCAGTGGAATTCGACTCTTTCGTTGAAGGGAGACGATGGCAAGCGAACCAAGAGCAAAAAATCAATTTGAAAGATTGGACGCCAATGCTGACGAGCAAAGGTTTCCATGCGATGTTGCTCGACTGGTTTAACGTCGTTGAATCTGGAAAAATCGCCAGTGAAGTAGTGAAACGCAACATTGCTAGCCATCAGTTAGCAGAGCAAATTTGTCAATATATCGAGAAAGTTACCTCTAGGTAGCTTAATTCTTGGCTATATGCTTAATCGAGTATTACGCTCTATACTAAAACAAACGTAGCTTCAGGGAGTCATTCATTCTCTGTTAATACTTATGCGGCTATTCTATCAAGCAAGTGAATGAGGGAACGGATCACGTTTATTAACGGAGTGGTTCTAGTTTTACATTACTATACCCTCAGGAACCTGCATCGTCATATTCAAGAGTAAAGGAAATATAATGAGAACACTCGGTAACATCATTTGGTTTGTATTTGGTGGCGTATTTATGGGGTTGCTATGGTGGTTTTTCGGTATCTTAGCCTTTATTAGCATCATCGGAATACCTTGGGGGCGTGCGTGTATCGTTATGGGTAATTTTTCCTTTTTCCCATTCGGAAAAGAAGCCATTTCACGCGATGAATTGACCAATGAAATGGACATTGGTACGAGCCCTCTAGGCGTTATCGGCAACGTCCTTTGGTTTGTCTTTGCAGGTCTTTGGTTAGCAATCGGTCACGTACTTTCCGCCGCAGCGTGTTTTGTAACCATCATTGGTATTCCGTTTGCACTCCAACACCTGAAGCTTGCGGTTATTTCACTCGCACCAATTGGTAAAACGGTTGTGTCGTCAGAAGAAGCTGCAATGGCTCGGTACAATATCAACCGCTAACAAACAGCCAATATACTTTCTATCCTCTGGGCAATCGTGCTCAGAGGGCAACTCCCGTCAAAAGTAAGCCTATTATCGCTATCGCATATTCAATAATGGTTGATTGTATATCCATACCGTCACCTTTAAGTTGAAGTTCACCCTAGCTCTGTACTACTTTACTTTTTTATTAATCAATGGATTAGCTTAACCCTCCAAGCTCACCCACGCTCAAAAATCAGTATTATTTCCGCTCATCTAAATTGAGTTCATTTACGAAAAGTCGAACTATAAGCATAGTTGATATTAATGATTTTTGACGATAAATAACTCACACCAATCCAGCGATAGTTCCAGCGTTTACTTTTTCTCAATAAACGTAAGCCGTTACGAAAGCGGGTTTCTTCCCGATCAAAGCCACCACTTCGCATCACTATCGCTTTTCTTTAAAAGGCAACAAATATTCGTTGTTATCTTGAGTAAATTATTTTGTTTGTCGCATTTAAGTTCAATCAATATTATTCGCGACATCAGAGAAATAGACCATTGAGCTCCTTAGCATTTATCACAGACATAGAACGTAAAGCCCCTTTTTTGCTCGTTTTTCTTTTTACAAATGTTCTAACTCAACGTCTATTCAGACAGGAATACACCGTGGATAAATATCAAGCTGCTTATGCCAAACGTCTAGAGAAGTTAAAGGGTAATCAATCTCCAAAAACGATAGCCCGTCTTTCGGCTTGGGAGGCATTTCTTAACAAAGAGTACGAACTCCAAGACTTAGAATACCAACTATCAGACGCAGCACACCTACACTATGAACAATCTCATGTGAAAAATGATATTTCTTTTAAGGCGTTCAAGCGGGCGTTCTATAACGAATCCATCAAAATCTACAACCTAACCGATGGCGCCTCTATACAGAAAGTATTCACTCCGCTGCTCGCATTAACGACAGTTTGGGTGCTATTTATCTGCTTTTTTGACAAGTGATCATCACTTTTATTAGAACAATAAACTTAGGGCGCTTGCATCATGATTCAAAACGATAACCAGACGCACAACGCCCCACTTAAATATAAAAAAGGAGTTTGATCTTGTATGTCTAAGATGACACTTCTTTTAATTACAACAACGATCAGTATCGGAATTACAGGCGCCGCTTTCTGTGTGGGAGTGACATATTTATTCAGTGCGTTTTCACTAAATGAGCTGCTCAATAACCTGTAACTCCCTAGGCTTAATATGAAAAGGGCATCCATCGATGCCCTTTTCTTTTACTTAAGGAGATGCCCTAGCACTTGGGTATAAAACCGTTATGCGTTAAGCTGCATTCTATTCATCCAATAGGTAAAGAATGGAACACAGTGATGGAACAAGTAGGAGAGCGTGCGTTGATTGTCGAAGGTGGGGCGATGCGAGGCGTATTTTCTTGCGGCATACTCGATCATTTTCTCGCTAACGAATTCTCTCCATTTGATAGCTTTTGGGGCGTATCGGCGGGCGCAAGTAACTTGGCGGCGTATTTAGCTAAAATGCCCGGGCGCAACTTAAAAATCTATCTCGATTACAGTTTAAGGAAAGAATTCATCTCACCATCTCAGATTCTACGTGGCGGCGATATGATGAACTTAGATTGGATGTGGAACGTCACTCTCGAAGAGCTTGGCATCGACAAGTCCGCACTAAAAGCGGATTCGAGACCTTTCTTTTTAGGCGTAACACGTCAAGACAATGGCCAAGCCGAGTACCATACTCCTAATGTCGACGAGCTCGCAGAAACAATGAAAGCCAGCAGCGCACTTCCCGTACTTTACCGAAATGGTGTCTTACTGAACGGTACCCGATACGTTGATGGTGGGGTTTCTGATGCACTTCCTGTCGCAGAAGCAATAAAGCGAGGAGCCAAAAAGATTATGGTTTTACGCAGTCAACCCTCCAGCTATCAAAAGCCGAAAGGAAAGTTCAGCGCACTAACCAAACGGATGTTGAAAGAAACGCCAGGATTAATTGAGCCGATGTTGACGCGTGAAGTTCGCTACAATCAAACGTTAGCACTGATCGACAATCCACCATTGGGAGTCGAAATCATCCAAGTTTGTCCTCCTGAATCATTTAAATTAAAACGATTGAGTCGCTCGCCAGCACCATTGCGTCAAGCTTATGAGTTAGGTATTGAAGCAGGAAAAGAAGCCATCATGCGATGGAATCAGAAGTAGAAAAAAGCCACGTGGATTAGACGTGGCTAACGCAAATTCGATGGCAGTGGATTATCGTATTTGCTTCTGGTCGAGCCCAATGGTCAGGCTCAAAACTGTTGATAACTGCGCTACTCACAGAAAAGGGAATTAGGATATTGATGCTAGTAGGTTTCAAACAATCCTGAATTGTAATCTTGGATTGCTTGTTCTATTTCTTCCATGCTATTCATTACAAAAGGGCCATAGTGAACCACTGGTTCATTGATTGGTTCGCCAATAAAAATCAGAGCACCACTCTCCTTTTCGGCTTGTAATTCAACCCATTCACCTTTCGATAGAATCGCCATTTCGCCTTGATTGATCTCACGATCTTTTACCTGAATACGACCTTTATAAACGTAAATCATCATGTTGTGGTCTTGCTCCGTGGTCAAATTCAAAGCGTGACCAACCATCGCTCTCCAATCGGCCACCGTGGCAGCAACACCTGTTTCTGTTAGAGGCCCCTGAATACATTCGTTGTCTATAGTCAGATGACCAGCAATCAAGCGTACAACGCCCGAGCTTTGAGTTTCGAATTCCGTTATCGTTTCAGGTTGAAATTCATGATATTGAGCCGGTGCCATCTTATTTTTCGCAGGCTGGTTTATCCAAATTTGGAAACCATGCAATTCACCTTCCTGCATAATAGGCATCTCACTATGAATGACGCCTCTTCCTGCCGCCATCCATTGAGCGCCACCAGAACGAAGCTCACCAACATTATCCATGTGGTCACGATGCTGGAAATGACCTTTCAACATATAAGTAAGCGTCTCGATGCCGCGATGCGGATGAGGAGGAAAGCCACCCACATAATCAGCACGGTCGTCAGACTTAAGTTCATCCATCATCAAAAATGGAGAAAAACTCGCATTATTAAACCCTGCTACTCGACGAATTTTCACTCCGTCACCATCAGCAGTGGGTTGTGAGTGAATAAGCTGACGAATTTCTCTGAATGTGCTCATACTATTTCTCCTCGTTTACCTTTGTGGCCGCTTGCAAACCGCATGTTCAGCCATGGCTATCGATATGGTTCTATTTTAGATTGAAGAAAAATAATCATGAGCCTTGCTATTTGAGCTACTTATTCAAATTTTTCGAACAGCCCACTTATCCAAGCTGTCGACATATATTTAAAAATAAGTGTAGCTATTTCCTAAACAAGGTGTATAGTAGGCCTTGGCTCTTAGAAGAGAGCTGTTAATGCAACATTTAGTTTAAGTTTCCTCTCAGTAAAATCTTGAATCCCCCAATTCAGACACCTGCGTACAACTTCCTCTTGATTGAACATTCAATAGCTTAGAAAAGATCCACAAAACAAATTCAAATTTTAATGTTTAATTCAAAGGTATTTTTATGTCTAAAGTAAACGGCTCAGTAAAATGGTTTAACGAAACTAAAGGCTTTGGCTTCCTATCTCAAGACAACGGTGGTCAAGATGTATTCGTACATTTCAACGCTATCGTTTCTGACGGTTTCAAAACACTGACTGAAGGTCAGAAAGTAAGCTTCAACGTAGAGCAAGGTAAAAAAGGTCCTCAAGCGACTGAAGTAACTCCTCTATAAGACTGCTTTTCTTGGTGTAGCATGCCCATGCTGCACCAAATCTCTCTCCTTCAAAAATATTCTCACTTTAATCACTCAGCCTAATATCAGGCATTGCTTTGTGCTACCTAAAATAAATAGGATAGTACTGCTTAATTTATTATTTATAGGAAAAATCATGTCCTCAAAAAGAACAGGCCGTCAAAGGCATTGGTATCAATTACTTAACAAAGACAAAATCACTAAGAAACAGGAGAATAAATGTTAGAAATTGAATTTAATCTAGAACAACCTCACACCTCTTGGAACGCTAAAATACATCAATTAAATGGTGATATTTTACGAAGGCACGTATTACCTAAGCTTCATTCTCATAGCTACATGATCGATTTTGAATATTGTGAGAAAACGCAATCTGGAACTATTCTCTGTGATTCAGGTTCAAAGTTAGGAAGTTTTACTGTTAACTAATTCAGTTTTCATGCATTAATGAATGATGCAACTAATTTGGAAGGTATCCAATGGCTAGAAAAAGTAAGAAGCAAGCAGAAAAAGACAAGAAAGAGTCGGAGCAAAACGCGGCGGCGGTAAAACAAAAAACGCGACGCCGTATAGAAGACATTATGGAACAAAGAGAATTTGACAAGTTATTTGATCTATAAGCTATCCTTGACTCTTTCAATTCTCTCTCTGCTCCATCGTTGTGCAAGGTACCGCCACCTACCTTTGCTCAAACGAAGCCTCACTCTTTTCCTCGCTTATAACAACACGATAAGCCTCGTGCACGCCCAAAAACCAATTTGCTCCTCTATACCCAAGTGACTTATACGGTTGCCAGTTACTTTTCTTAGAAAAACCCTTCGACTACTGACAACTAGGTTATTTGCGTATAGCCAAATTGAGAATTTTGCGTATAATCGCCTCGTTTGCTTCGTATAACCCCAATGATATGGTTTGGGGGTCTCTACCAGTTCCCGCAAAGTGCTGATTACGAAGAGTTGAGATCATCGTGGGTCTTACTCTTTGTGATAGCGTTCGATTTATTCCTATCTATACCTATTCTTAGAGTAACTGCATCCACAATACACATAAGGTGGAATATGAACGCATTTATTCAAGGTCTTCCAAAAGTAGAGCTGCACTTACATATCGAAGGTTCACTTGAGCCAGAACTTCTCTTCAAGTTAGCACAACGAAACGGCATCGACATTCCTTACTCTTCTCCGAGTGAACTACGCAGCGCGTATCAGTTCGAAGACTTACAGTCATTCCTTGACCTTTATTACCAAGGGGCGGATGTTTTGCGTACAGAGCAAGACTTTTACGATCTCACTTGGGAATACTTACTGCACTGTAAAGCGGATAACGTTATTCATACCGAAATCTTTTTTGACCCACAAACGCATACAGAGCGCGGTATTGACTTTGACACCGTTATCCACGGGATCGCCCGCGCACTACAAGATGGGCACGAGAAGCTCGGCATTACTTCACAAATCATTGCGTGTTTCCTCCGTCACCTTTCAGAAGAAAGCGCTATGGAGACTCTGCAAGCCGTTCTGAAACACCGTGATAAGATCATCGGTGTCGGTCTAGATTCTTCAGAACAAGGCCATCCACCAGCTAAGTTCAAACGAGTATTTAAACAAGCGGTAGAAGCAGGCTTACTGACTGTTGCTCACGCAGGTGAAGAAGGCCCCGCACAAAACATTACCGATGCAATTGAAATGCTTCACGTCAGCCGCGTGGATCATGGTGTTCGCTGTGTTGACGATGAAGCATTAGTCGAGTCGTTAATTGAAAGCAAAATGCCACTGACGGTATGTCCATTATCGAACCTTAAATTGTGTGTATTTGACGATATGAAAGATCACAATATTGTCGAGCTACTGCGCAAAGGTGTCGCTGTGACGATTAATTCGGACGATCCGGTATACTTTGGTGGTTACATGGCAGATAACTTTTTAGCCGTCAACAACGCACACCCAATGAGTAAGAATGAACTAGCTCAATTCACAATGAATGCGATTGATGCTAGCTTCATCGATAATGAGTTGAAAGCGAAGTATCGCCATCTCGTTAGTCAATACGTAAGTCAGCATGAAGCGTTGTAATAAAGCCATCAGTGCTAAATCTTGGGTCAAACACTTAGGTGTTAAAACCTTACAAAAGCTCTGTGGTTAACCGCATTTATAAGCGCTAGACTGAGAAAGCTAAACTAGCACACAAAAAGGAATAAAATCATGATTCAACAAGGCCAAGCTCTACCAGTTGCGACTCTAAGCGAATTGACTGCCGATGGTATGGTTAACCACGACGTGACTGAGCTGTTTGCAAACAAGAAAGTCGTACTCTTCGCTGTACCTGGCGCATTCACCCCAACGTGCTCGGAAGCTCACCTACCAGGCTATGTGGTATTAGCCGACGAGTTGAAGGCAAAAGGTGTTGATTTAATTGCGTGTGTTTCTGTAAACGATGCATTTGTGATGCAAGCTTGGGGCGAAGCTCAAAACGCTTCAGAAATCCTGATGTTGGGTGATGGCGACGCAAGCTTTACTAAAGCATTGGGACTTGAAATGGATACCGGTGGCTTTGGTGGTATTCGCTCACAACGCTACGCCATGATCATTGAAAACGGCATTGTGACCAAACTTAACGTTGAAGAACCAAAAGAGTTTGAAGCAAGCAAAGCAGAAACGATTTTAGCGGCGCTTTAAGCTTACCCTTAGATACAAAAACGGAAGCCATCGCTTCCGTTTTTTGTTGGCTAACGCATTCTCACAACACTCGTTTGTTGCTTACGCTGCATTTCCGCAAAAGTCAGCACAAATGGGGATGATTGCTTTACGCGGCTCGGCAGTGAAGAAAGCGCATTGTAGGCATCCTGTTTCGTTTTAAAATCGCCAACAGTTACCGTATACCAACGCGTGCCTCGGCTGTTTTTCCAGTTAACCCAAACCGGATGCTTAGGATCGATATAACGAATGTAATCTTTCACATCTTTTTCTTGCTTTAGCGCGAGTACCTGCATCGTGTAATGGTTTGGGTTTAAATAACCATACGCATCCTGAGAGGTCATTACTCCAACACATTGGCCACTATCGACCTGCTGCTGGTAAGGCATAGCGCAGCCCATGAGCGATAAAATCAATGTCAAAGATAAAATCTTGTGCACGTGTCACTCCATTTTTGTTCTAGTTTCTTTTTTCTCGCACTCAAAAACACAAAAACGCTTCTAATTAGGCGAAAATAGCCCCTTACAAGAAGGTTCGATGTTTTAGCACAACGAGTATTCCAAAAAAGTAAGGCGACCACGTTGGCCGCCTTAGTAAATTGATTTAATAGAACAATAACAAGATAGAGTGATAATGGCAGAAGTTAGCTGTTTTTTAGAGCCAACTCGCGACCAATTGCTTAAACCAGTCTAAAATTCGCTTGAATAAGCTGCCTTCTTCCACTGATTCCAACGCAACAAGTTCGGCCTCATTCACAACTTTACCTTCGACTTTGTAAAGCACTTTACCAACCACTTGTTGTTGAGAAATTGGCGCTACCAAATCGCCATTATATTCAACTTCAGCTTTTAGCTTTTTCACATCCCCTTTTGGTAAAGTGAGATAAACGTCTTTGGCCACGCCTACTTTAAGCTCGTCTTGTTCGCCCATCCAAACTCGAGCGTTCGCAACTTCCGTTCCTGCCTCGGTTGGCATTACCGTATCGTAAAAGCGGAAGCCATAACTTAGCAGTTGTTTGCTTTCGGATTCACGGATATTCTCACTTTTTGCTCCCATCACAACAGCAATTAAACGCATGTCACCTTGAGTCGCTGAAGTCGCTAGACTATAACCAGCACCGCTTGTATAACCAGTTTTCATGCCATCGACATTCATACTGCGATCACGAAGCAAACCATTGCGGTTATATTGCGTAATGCCGTTGTAGGTAAACGAGGTTTCGCTATACAGTGGGTAGATATCAGGTAAGTCACGAATAATAGCTTGACCCAACTTGGCAATGTCATAAGGTGTTGAATATAAACCGTCACTGTCTAGACCATGAGGGTTGGTGAAAGCCGTGTTATTTAATTCAAGCTTAGCAGCCCAACTATTCATCAAGCTTACAAACCCTGACTCACTACCTGCGACATGTTCAGCAATGGCCACACTAGCATCATTACCTGATTGAACAACCAGGCCACGGTATAAGTCAGATAAAGAAACGGAAGTATTGACTTCAATAAACATCTTTGAGGAATCTGGGAAGTTTTTTGCCCAAGCATTTCGGCTAATGACGACCTCATCATCCAAAGTAATATTACCTGCGTTAATTTCTTGACCAGCCACATAAGCCGTCATTAACTTCGTTAAGCTCGCAGGATTTAGCCGTTTATGTGCATCACGTTCAACCAGCACTTTCCCAGTGTGAAAGTCCATCAAAACATAACCACGAGAACTGAGTTCCGGTGCATTTGGCACAACCGTTGGTGCTGCATAAGCCAACGAAGATACAGCAGCGAACCCTGTAATTAACACTGTGTTTAATATAGTACTTTTTCTCATCATGACATCTTATCTTAGTAGCATTTAAGGCTTACAAACGGTACCCGAATGAATTCAAAGCGCAGGGTTACCTAGGTAAAGAGCGAGTATATTGAAACGGCGCTCAGTTACAGCCACCTTGTTACGATTAGTTACTTTTACTCAATGTTTGTCGAGAATAATGAGAGGTAGGTAGAGCTTTCGTCTAGAAAGATGAGACAAGAGGCGAGAAATCATGCCGTTATGCTATGTAATTAGTGTTCAGAGAAAAAACCGTACAAGCCAGATCTAAAACTAAGCTTGTACGGGAAAAGATAGCTAAAAATTTTATCACTATCTAACTAGGGGCAACTAAAAAAATCTACAATTCAATTAATAATCCGAACTAATAATTTACTAACCAATGCTTCATCTCGGTCATAACAACATAATAATTTATTGTCAGAATTTCAGATAAAAATAAAAATTTAATTTATATATAACCTAAATATTATCTATTACTAGACAGGAGAAAAGTATAATTTCCCTTTCTTAAAACTAAGGGAGGCTTTTTTCGATGCCTTTGAGTTTGTATCGTCATCAGTAAACTGAGTGTAACAATGAGGGATAAGGCATCCGGCTTTAGCACGAAAAGATAAGCCACTGTTATTTAAGTTCACTCTCTGCTTTTTTATCACTAAAGACTTTAAATTTCGGTTACCTTCAGTTTGTATAGCAATTCTTTCACGTACCCCAACCCAGTACGAATCAAACGACGACATTATACATATCCTCTTTCATGGTATAAGCAGTTGTAATTAAACATTGCTCAAAGCTAGATGTAGAATTCAGTAAATTATTTAAATTTTATTTATCTATAAATTTTAATTTAAATAGATTAACCTGCACATTCCACACAAAATAAAAGGTTATGTCAAAGATTAATTATCATTAAGTTTATTTATACTAGATATAAAATTAAGTTATAAATTTAAGGTTATCTAAAGTATAAATTTTTAGAATATCATCAGCTAATAGTTAATAGAAATGCAGAGGGCTTGTTGAATATGAAAACGACAAATAGAAGCAAAGAACCATCTATAGATTGAATAATCCTCAACGAGGTTACAATTCAAATAAAAGTAGCGCATCTAGTAAGATGCGCTATGGATTTGATCAGTTTTGGAGTATGAGTTCGGATGAAAACAAACTTACTTGAAGTGACTGAGCCAAGATTGCTTATGGTTTAAGCTTCAATACCTTATCAATATCTTCTGCGCTGTGACGTTCAGGTAACTGCTCCCACTCTTCTCCCCATGAGCGATTCACAATACGACCACGCTGGACAGCTTCTCGCTCATCAATCGCTTTCGCCCAACGTACAACGTTTTTGTAACTCTCCGCATCTAAGAACTCCGCAGCATCATACGCGCGACCCAGTACCAAATTGCCGTACCATGGCCAAGTAGCGATGTCTGCGATACTGTACTCATCGCCTCCTAGGAATTCATTGTTTGCGAGGCGCTTGTCTAATACATCTAACTGACGTTTTGCTTCCATTGTAAAACGGTTGATTGGGTACTCGAACTTCTCTGGTGCGTACGCGTAGAAGTGACCAAAACCACCGCCTAGGTATGGCGCAGAACCTTGCAGCCAGAATAACCAGTTCATTACCTCAGCACGCTTAGCGCCTTCTTTTGGTAGAAAGTGACCAAACTTCTCAGCTAGATAAAACAAGATGTTGCCAGATTCAAACACGTTCACTGGCTCAGAACCCGAACTGTCAACCAATGCCGGAATTTTAGAGTTTGGGTTAACAGCTACAAAGCCAGAACCAAACTGGTCGCCGTCACCAATCTTGATCAGGTATGCATCATATTCTGCTGCCGTTACGCCTGCCGCCAAAAGCTCTTCAAACATGATCGTCACTTTCTGACCATTTGGTGTACCCATTGAGTAAAGTTGGAATGGGTGCTCACCAATTGGAAGCTCTTGCTCATGACGTGCGCCAGAATCCGGACGGTTGATGCTCGCCCACTGACCGCCGTTTTCATTATCGTTTGTCCAAACTTTTGGTGGAATGTATTCGTTAGCCATTGTTATCCCTTATTGTGTTTGAATGCATTATCAAACTGGCAAACTCAGTGCGCCAGCAAGCATGATGAAGTAACCCACCGCATTCGATAAATGGGCATATCCAAGATATTAGGCCGGAATCTTCAAATAAAAGTCCTGACCTTTCACTTAATTAGAACCTTTGGTTATGGGATTTTCTTTCACGCTATAAGGAAAAAAGTTGTGTTAATGTGAGTTAGGTTCGAGATGCTAACAATAATGAGTAAGCCCAACTCGGCGGCGCATCTCTGTTTGGTGATTTAGAACAACCGCTTAACTTTACAGTCACCAAGAGTGAAGTTGTTTTGGATACCTTAGTTCAAACCACTTACGTGCGTGAAAGGTAATCTACCTAGGTAATTTGAACAAAAGAAAAACGCCCTTCATAGAGATATGAAGGGCGTTTTTGATGCCTACTGAGGAACTCTTATATCAAAAGGCACGTATATCAAAAGGCACACCGCTTGATATGACCAATTATAAAGAAGACTCAAACAAGCCTGTAATACCTTTCAAAGGGAAAAGCCTTGCTTGCTCCAACCCTCTCAACGTTACCGTATTGAGGTCATCAATAAAGAAACGACTGGTCATCGTGTGTTTGCCACCATTAATGAAAATCTCGATGACAGAATTGTCGATATATATCTCAATCGTCTGCTTAGCGTCCAATCTTGGTGCTTTTCGAATGCTACCAAATTCTTCTGCGTACAAGTGCGACATGTGACGACGATCCAGCATAAACTCGTGCTCTGTCGCACTAAAGACGATGTTGTCACCTTTGAGGTTACTCAGCTCAAGTTCAAAACCATCACCCACAAGGTCTAATTGGATCAAACAACTTGTGCTTTCCAGTGTATGGGATTGTGCAAAGACCACCTCTTCTTTTCTTAAACTCTCCAGCTCAGGGAGTGGAGTTTGAACAAGAAAACCATCTTTCAACGTTAGTTCTCTAGGAAGAGACAACATTCCTGCCCACTGGTGTGTGACCGATGGTGTGTCGATTTCTGGCAACCCTATCCATGCAATAAGAATGCGACGCCCACTCTCATCTAAATAGGTTTGGGGGGCGTAGAAATCAAACCCATAATCTGGCTGTAAAATATCTTGGTGGTTTTCTAAAGTCATCGACTCTAGGTTCAACTGATCACCCACGATATACGCGACAGAATAGATGTTTTTGAAATCATAAGGATTACTACTGCTCACACCCTGTGGAGAAAACAGCATCACCGATTGACCATTAATCTCAAAGAAATCAGGACACTCCCACATGTACCCAAGGTCAGAAAACTTGGTCTTGATAGGACCTTTATGCTGCCACGTTTTCAAATCTTTGCTTTGATAAAGCGCCATTGAGCCATGCTCAGTTTTGGTTTGAGCACCCACCACCATCAAATAGTCGTCGCCTTTCTTCCAAACTTTTGGATCACGAAAGTGCTCCGTGTAATGTTCGTTCTCAATGACCACACCGTGCTTTTCAATGTTGCCGTCTGAATCCATGGTGGCAAAACACTGTGTTGGGATTCGATTCCAATTTTGGTCACGCTTGTTGCCAGTAAAAAACAGCAAAGCCTTGTTGTTTTCCACCAAAGCGCCGCCCGAATAGACACCATGTGAATCGTAGTCTTGGTCAGGATGAAGACCCACGCCATGATCAGTAAAATAGATGAAGTCTTTAGTAGAAAGGTGATACCAATACTTCATTCCATGGACTGGTCCCACAGGCGTCCACTGGTAAAAGATGTGGTGCTCACCATTGAAATAGCACAACCCATTTGGGTCATTTAACAGCCCAAATCTAGGGGCGATGTGAAAACTAGGAAAGCCTTTATCTTGCTGACGTAAAAGTGTCATTTCTTCGATATCACACTGAGGGATTTGCTCAAGTCGGCGATATCTTTGCTCTACAGTCCAACGGTTGTTTAAGCTCATAATTTTTCTCAACTGAAATTGGATCTGGAGATCATTGCCCAATAAATTGCAGCAATTCTGTCTGGGTCGGAAGCGCAGTCATTGCGCCTTTTTGCGTCGTCGCTAATGCACCACAGCCATTTGCCCATTGAATCGCAGAGCTAACAACAGGATGATTTTTCCAATCGTCATGCTGAGACAGACATGCCAGTAGCCCTCCGACAAAAGCATCACCCGCACCTGTGGTATCAATCGGACTAACGACTTGACCAGTGATCAGCTCACTCTGACTTTCAAAGACGCGCCAAACGCCTTTCGCACCTTGTGTCACCAAGACCAACGCAATATTCAAAGCGGCTATTTGTTGTAAACCCTGTGCCATCGATGTTGAGTCAGTTAAGAACAAAAGCTCCTCTTCAGAGAACTTAACCACATCAGCCATCGCTACAGCTTTCATTACGACAGCTTGGATTTCTGATTGATCTTGCCACACTTCATCACGCAAGTTAGGGTCAAAGCTAATGAAACCACCAGCGGCTTTTGTTCTTTTAATCGCCTCAAATGTGCTGCTTCGACTTGGCTCATTTGCCAGTGAAATCGAGCAAACATGTAGCCAGTCACCTTGCTTAAAGTTTGGGATGTCTTCAACAGACATAAACTGATCAGCGCTCGGTTTTACCATAAACGTAAAGCTGCGCTCACCTTGATCGTCTAAATCCACCACCACTGTTGATGTTCTTTGCTCAGGATCTTTAACGAGAAACTCCGTGCACACGCCCTCT
This sequence comes from Vibrio sp. ArtGut-C1, assembly GCF_002105475.1. NCBI lineage: Bacteria > Pseudomonadati > Pseudomonadota > Gammaproteobacteria > Vibrionales > Vibrionaceae > Vibrio > Vibrio sp. ArtGut-C1. The sequence continues at coordinate 28,456 of NZ_NCTH01000007.1, forward strand.
TGATCCAGCGTCGATTGCATGAAGCGACCAAATGAGTCATCCCCCACACGTCCAAAAAACGCACTCTTACCAGATAGACGAGCAATTGCTACGGCGACATTCGCTGGTGCACCACCGGGACATTTGAGTAAAGAAGTCTCAGATTCCGGTATTAGATCGACAACAGCATCACCAGTTACCCACACTTGATTCATCTTGCTTACCTTAAAATTAAAGCCCTGATAGTCCAACGTGTTAAACACATTCACTACCAAGTAAAAATTGAAAAAGGCTAGCCAAACCATGAGTGCTTGGCTAGCACCCCAAACATTTAGGAAAAGAAGTGGATTTTGGGTGACTCCACCCTTCAGGAGTTCAGATTAAGCCGCTGCTTTTTTACCGACTTTAGCGCGGTCACGCATACCAAGAACAATGGTGAGAACAAATGCGGTCAAGAACGCGATCACCATACCCGCGATGTAGTACCCAATCTTATCTGGCGTGATGGAAATGATGCCAGGAAGACCAGCTGCACCCAATGCCTGAGCTTTCACATTAAACATTGTGATGAACGCACTTGATAACGCCGCTGCGCAAACTGCCGCAATAAATGGGTAACGTAGTTTTAAGTTAACACCAAACATGGCTGGTTCTGTAATACCCAGCAACCCCGTAACACCAGATGGAATCGCAATACCTTTCATCTTCTTATCTTTGCTCATCACGCCCACCGCCAACGCTGCCGCTCCTTGAGAAACGTTAGACATCGCCGCAATAGGAAAGATAAAGGTGCCGCCCGTCGTCGCAATATCCGCAAGAAGTTGAGTTTCAATCGCAATGAAGCTGTGATGCATACCAGTAATAACAAACGGAGCATAAATAAGACCAAATACCGCACCACCAACAAAGCCAGCTGTGTTGTATAGCCAGTTCAGACCATCACCCAATAGGAAACCGATATCACGCGTGAACGGACCGACGACAGTAAACGTCAGCAAACCCGCTATGAAAATCGCCAGTAATGGCGTTAAAAGGTTGTCTAAAACAGAAGGTATGACTTTACGTAAGCCTAGCTCAACCTTCGCAAGAATGAATGCCGATACCAAAACCGGTAACACTGAACCTTGGTAACCCACTTTTTGGATTTCAAAACCAAGAATATTCCAAACCGGAATGTTGCCAGACACAGATGCGCCGCCGAATCCCCAACCATTCAGCAAGTCAGGGTGAACCATCAACATACCTAGCGCTGCCCCTAAATATGGGTTACCGCCAAACTTCTTACTGGCTGAAAATGCCAGCAGAATAGGCAGGTAAACAAACGGAGCGTTCGCAAACGTGTTGATCATGTTCGCCAAGTCTGTCAGTCCTGGGTTGGCCTCAATCAAGGATTTACCATCAATAAACAAGCCTTGGGCAGTCAGTAGGTTGTAAATACCCATCAACAAACCGCCAGCGACGATTGCGGGAATGATTGGGACGAAAATATCAGACAGCCCTTTCACCGCGCGCTGAACGATGTTTTGTTTCTCTGCGCCAGCAGACGCAACGTCGTTGGTGGACATTTCACTCATCCCCGTCAACTTCGCCATTTCTGCATAAACTTGGTTTACGATGCCTGATCCAAAAATGATTTGGTACTGACCTGCAACTTTGAACTGCCCTTTTACCCCTTCAAGGCTATCAATCGCTTGTTCATCTATTTTTTGCTCATCTGCAACGGCAAGGCGTAAGCGTGTCGCACAATGCGCAAGTGCGGTGATGTTGCTTTTACCACCTAATAGAGTTAACAACTCTTTTGCTACTGCCGGATAATTCATTTCATACCCCATTGGATTATTATCTGAGCTTGCGAAATTTTCGGGAACGTTTGCAAAACAGATTTTTGCTCAATAAAACCAAATGATCAAAGATAAAGCAGAGAGAATGTGAGAATGATCGTCAAATTCTCTCCCTAAGAGCAGTATAGGAGGTTAGAATCGCTACTTATCAAAGAGCTTTTCATCTTCTCTTTGCAAACAATCCCAAAAACGAAAAACAGAATGGATAGGAATAATGGCGAGTCTGCATGATGTCGCCCGTCTGGCTGGCGTATCAAAATCAACAGTGTCACGGGTTATAAACGATGAGTATGGCGTAAAAGAAGCGACAAAACAGAAGGTCCGCCAAGCAGTAGCGGAGTGTGGCTATGTGCCGAACCAAGTCGCTAAAGATCTAAAATCTCAAAAGACCAATCTGGTTGGTGTCATTGTTCCTCGGGTTTCCTCTCATGCCACATCCCAAGGTGTCGATGGATTAACCGATGTCCTTGAAAAAGCTGGGAAACATGTCTTACTTGCTAGCACTCACCAAGCCCACGAAAAAGAACTGGAATACATTCAGATCTTTAACCAAAAACGGGTTGAAGGGATCATTCTTTATGCCACCCACCTCGATTCCAAGCTGGTAAAAGCAATTCAAAACTCAGCCGTCCCAGTTGTGCTCGTCGGTCAAGATGGTTCCATGTTTAATATTCCAAGCATCATTCATGATGACGCACGAGTAGGGTTTGAAGCGGGAAATAGACTGGTTGCAAAAGGTTGCCAAACCATGGGTTTTATTGGTGTGCAAGGTGACGATATCGCGGTAGATAAGCAACGCTCTGAAGGATTTGTTCAAGCGCTACAACACCATGGTTTTGAGCTCGCCTTCCATGCTCGTGGTGACTTTACAATCGATTCTGGCTATTCATTGGCAAAACAACACTTAACAAAGAACCCTAAGCTAGATGGCTTGTTCTGTGCGACAGACCGTATTGCTATCGGTGCGATGAGAGCGATTCAAGAGCTCGGGTTAACACCGGGTAAAGACGTTTTAGTGCTAGGAGTTGGTGATGATGAGCTCGCATCAGTGTGCACCCCAACCTTATCAACATTTAACTATGCATTTGATAAAGCAGGGGAAAATGGTGCGAAACTATTACTAGATAGAATTGCCAACAGAAGTTTTGAAATGAGTAAGATGGTACTAACCTTCAAAACAATTGAGCGTCAGTCCTGTTAATGAAAAAGCGCCAACTGAAATCAGTTGGCGCTTTTCTTATTACTCTTTTTACTCTTTTTACTCTTTGTCGGTTAAAGCCCTTTAGAACCAAGTTTCCATTTGCAGTGCAAACAGAACTTCACCGCCATCACCCATCGTTGCAGCGCCCGCATCCTGGCTAATCGAGTAGCCATTCAAGTCTTCGCTCCAATCAACGTAGCTAACAGCAAAACGTAGCTCCGGACGGTCAAAGAAACCTGCTGCGGTAGACATCTTAAGCGTTGGTGCAATTGTCGCTTTGTAAAAACTGCCACTTGCTTTATCAATCGCATTGTCTAGGTCCATGTATTGGTATGAGCCTTCATAAACCATCTCAAAGTTTTGTGTAAACTCTTGCGCTAAGCGGATGTTGAACGATGCCCAAGTAAATTCATCATTTTTAGCAAAGCGATCTTGGCTGTGTTCTGCTAGCAACGCAGGTGCTACACGCCAGTTGTCGCCGATGCGTGTTACACCATAACTGAACAAGCGTACGGCTTTTGCGTCTTCTAGCAAATCACCGTTTGAACCAATGCCTTTAAGTTCTGCACCCAGTCCATCACCCACCAAAATACCAGTTTTAGAGAAGCCTTCACTCATGCCAAAGAAGTTATCGCCATGGTAAGCAAACATCGCATGTAAACCTTTGTCCGCAGCTCCTTCTACGCGATCATTGTTATCAGCTGACGTCATGCCGCTCAGCATCAATTGCCAATTACCAAAGCGGTTGTTCATTGTCGCGATATAGTTTTCAACATCAGTTGACGAGCTATCAATCTCACCAAAATCACGACCATAGATCGAGAAGTTTGCTTTCCATGAATCGTTCATTTGGACGTCATACACGCCAGCACCAGTACCAGATAGGAAAACGATATCCGAGTCAAAGAAGTGAATGTCAAAGTTATCACGGTCAAATCGTTTACCTGCCCAAAACGTTGCGTCAGCAAACGCACTTGATTCAGAGAACATGCTCAACTTGTTTAGCTCAGCATATGCCTGACGAACGTTTAATTGACTCTCACTCGCTGTCCATTCGTTATTGGTTTCCGTACTATCTGCCAACATGATTCGGAACAATGCGCTGGAACCATCATCTGCAAAGCGTTTGTGAATAAGGTTTGCTTCCACATAATGATCATCCTCAACCCCTAATCGTCCAATTGGCGCGCCAATAGCACCAGCTGCCGTCATGTAAGGACCAGTACCCACTGCACCATTCAGATCATCATTAATGAGCAGCCCGGAACGAGCGTAGCCATGAAACTCAAAGCTTGAGGCTTTCTCATTTGCTTCTGTGGATACTTTTTCTGTCTGTTCAAGTCTCTGTTCTAATTCATTAATTCGCTTTTCAAGAGCGTCAACATCTGTTGTTGCGAATGCAGGTGCTGTAACCAGCCCAAGCGCTACTGCCATCGTCAAAGTGTGTAGTTTCATTTCCATAGTCTCACGTAAATTTATACTTAGGTTATTTGCAAACGCTCCCAAGTAAAATTGCAAACTTATGGTGACTTTAAATACCCATCTAAAGTCTGAATTTCAGAGCGCTCAGACTCAGAGCGTCTCTACCACTTGTATCAATGAAGGCGATAATATATAAAAATTTCGGGAACGTTACCGCAAGGAAGCGTTTTTGTTACTTCTATCACGTTCAATTGTGTTAATTACAGAAAAATCATTAACCAGCGCACATTTGAATGGTAATGAGAAACAGGCATTGAAATTCAGCCTTATTAACAGGTGGCATTGTGGCAGAGACGTTGGCTCAACGTCTTTTATAGATTGTCTTGTGGTTAGAGCGCACAAAAAACTTCATAGAATCAGTGAGAGCATTGGCTCCATGCATTTTAATATCTACAAAACTCATTTTTTGAACATAAATGAGTTTTGTAAAATCCAATAATCTTGCTCATGGTCACATCGGTTTCGAAAAGCCACTCATTACCAAAAAGTAATCAAGCTAATGTAGTCTAATGCATCTCAACGTTATTCTCTTTGGCGACTAGTAAGTATTTAATTTGATGTTGAAAATCTGCCTCAATTATCTCTTCTCGACCTTTGGACATAACGGTGTCGTAAACCATGTTTACATATTCATACGGCAGATATTTATCAAAAACATGAACTATATCGTCGTTAATTAAAATTTCACCGTAACAAGCTAAGTCTTCATCAAACGTATTTTGGTAACAAGATATTTTAGAACTATCCCATCCAGAGTAAAATTTGACACTCTTGACATCGTCATACATCGCAATGAATAACTTTTCGATTCCAAGCTTTCCTTCAGTCTCAAACCTCGACTCAAAGTTAACATAGCCGATAGCAATACCTTCATTAGAAGCTGAGTAATCTTTATTAACTCCGTAGTGGACTTGGTTTTCTCTAAGTTTAGAATTGCCAATAGCTTTCCAAGTTAGACGGTTCCCATCAATATTTTCACCAAATGTAAGCTCTTCTTTGACCTCAATAATTTGGTTCGCCAATTGGTAAGTTAAAGGCAGGTCAAGATCCGGAACGTTAGTGGCAAGACTTAGACCTTTCCTGCTATGTTTTTCGTAAATTACCTGATGTTTTCTTGGCTCGGAGTGAGAGCTTACAACTATCCATCCGCTTTCTTCAGTAGATGGGTTAGTTGATTCGGAGTTACAGCCCAAAATAAGAAGAGTTGACGCGCTAAACAGTACAGTTTTTAAGTACATAGTGAGTATTCAAAGTTAATTATTTAGTGGCATTATCATTTAAAACAATATCATGGGCAATAAAATCATACTTTAATACCTCAATAGTTATTCTATTTCGAAGTTAATATTTTTGATTAGCTAAATTGCTAGGTTAATAACAGAGAACGATGCCAGAATGAATTACGTGTTCTAACTCTATACTTAATCATACAAATCCGGCAGTGCGAAACGAATAAAGTGAACGAGTCAAAAGCCCGAATAGCGTTACCCAACAAAACGCCCTTCACATAAGTAAAGGGCGTTTGTTATTTGAGATTTTGGTTAGCGAGCTATAACACCAACCCACCATCAATCTTGAGCACTTGTCCGGTTATAAACGCACTTTTATCAGACGCTAGAAACGCAACGCCATTGGCAATGTCTTGCGCCGAGCCCATGCGTCCCAGAGGCGTTTTACTTTCCATCATTTGAATGACTTTTTCAGGCAAGCTCTTTGTCATGTCGGTAGCGATAAAACCTGGAGCAACACAGTTGACTCGGATTTGAGCGCCTTTTCTTGCGAACTCTTTCGCCCAGCCTTTGCTCATCGCTATCACGCCACCTTTACTCGCGCCATAATTACTTTGACCAATATTGCCATCCGTTCCCACGATAGACGAAATACTGACAATACTGCCTGCGCCTTGCTCTAGCATGACAGGTGCAACTCGCTGGGTGAGTAAAAACACCGCCTTTAGGTTCACGTCGATAACGCTGTCCCAGTCTTGCTCTAACATGTCTGGCAGCAGTGCATCTCTCGTTATCCCGGCGTTGTTGACCAGAACATCAATGCGTTGATGTTTCGCGACGATGCGGTCGACCACTTCACTTACCGCTGCGGCCTCACAGAGATTCACTTGATAACTTGAAAGGTTTGGCGACTGACTCCACTCCACAGGCGAGATATCTAGTCCCACGACGTGGAATCCATCTTCGAGTAATTGCTCGCAAATGGCCTGCCCTATACCGCGAGCAGCCCCTGTAACGACGGCGACTTTTTCGTCTTTCATCTTGGTCTTCCTTAAATGTTGAGAGTACAAATCTTGCTTGCTCCTAAGCGCTTATCGTTATGTGGTTTTGTGCTTCTCATACGCAAAGGGGTTTATTTAGATAATGAAACTATAGGAATATTCTGGAAGTAGGATGTGAATGAATCAAGACAACTTGATGATGTTTCAGCCCGTATTATTCCTAGAATCAAGATAGAAATACGATGGAGAGCCCTAAGCCTTTGAAGAAAAAAGCACCAACAATGCCAGTGGTGCTTTGAGTAAATGCCGTGTTAATGCTTTGTCTCTAACAAGACGTGCCTTTTGAAGGGTGGGAGCAGGTTAAATATCACTCCGATGATAAACAACGTAATAACAATCGTCGCACCGCTCGGTAAATCATACTTTGCAGAAGCTGCTATCCCCAGCAGAATACCAATTGTTCCGATACCTAAACTGGCGATTAAAAAACGTTTACCTTTAAGGCTTGCGGCACATAAAGCTGGAATCACAAGCAAGGCAAACTCCAAGTAAATCCCTGTCAGTTTGACGGTGATAGGCATCAAAATAGCGAAGATGAGGTAAAAACCGCAACCATGCATAAACTCCGGTTTCAGCGTTAGCAGCAATAACATTGCCCCCGTAATTGCAGCCAAAGGCCAAACATCTTGCCATGTTGACCACAGTAGCTGACCATTCAAGATCCCTTGAATAAAATCGGCACCGTGTGGGTCTTTGCTAACCAGTAATACTGCCAATGAAGCAGACACAACAAACAAGCTGCCGATCATCGATTCTAGGTGAGGATGGTTACGCTTTTCAAGCGCAGCAATAACACCACAAAGCACCAAAGACATCATCCAAGGACCAAGCATGCTGCCAAGCCATGATTCGGATAGCCAAGGAGAACCAGCATACCAAGAAGAAGAGTTCAGCCAATAGTGACTTAGCGCTGCTCCCAATGCTGCGACCTGAGCAACCGCCAGATCGATAAAAATGATCTGCCGCTGTAAGACTTGTTGCCCCAGAACGATGTTGCCAACTAACGCAATTAAGCCACACAAAACCGCTGGCGCTAACCAAAGGTATTCACCCATAATTAAAATTTCACTGAACTGGGTGATACCAACGTGGCGAGCAGATCAGTAATCACTTCATCATAGAGCTCATCTAAGCTTTGCTGTTTTGAGACCGTCAAAGGTAACTGCGCTACAGGCTTATCCGTTTGTTGCTTTAACCACATAGCCGGACGTTGATCTTGATGAGATGAAAACACAATAGCGTCAAACTGTTTGGCATCCAATTGAGTTAAAGATTGCAGATGCGACGTCGTTGGCGATATCCCCGGTTTCGGTTCAAGATCCGCGACTTGAACCATACCTAGCCAATCAAATAGGTATCGGTAAGTGGAGTGATATCCAACGACCCGTTTCCCCTGTAATGGTTGAGCTTTTTGTTCCCATTCATTGAGCTTTTTTTGCCACTGCGCGCGAAACTTCATACCATTCACTTGGTAACTTTGCGCGTTGTCGGGATCAATCGCTTTTAAGCGCTCCGTTACTTTGCGAGATAACGGAATCATGTCATTTGCCGCAAATTGAACATGTGGGTTTCCGTGCGCATGGATATCCCCCATGCTGCGGTCAACATGATCATGAGAGTCCAACATACGCACGAAATCGGTCGCATAAATCATGCTTTGAGCACCATTTTGAACGGCACTATTGCCACTTCGATTTTGAAGCATCGGCAACCAACCTACCTCCAACTCAGCGCCAGAGCACATCGCCATGTCAGCTTGGCGCATCTTGGCAATTAAAGACGGACGAGCTTGAACATAATGCGGATCTTGCTTAGCCGTGGTTGCTGAGTAAATGGTGGCGTTTGGGGCATGACTTTCAAGAAAAGCTTTCCATTCAGGCTCACAAACGAAAATGTTGAGAGCTAAAGCAGGCGAAGAGATGATGGCAGATCCCGCCGCCATCATCACTAAACTGCATTTACTTATCGCAAGTTTAGAACGCATGTGCACCGTGCGCTCCAAATGTCATCACGTATTGCAGAGTAAACACGTTGTCTGTTTCGCTGTCTTGGTTATCAATGCGAGTGTATTGCGCACGGATCGTACCGAAATGAGAAGAATCCCATGCGATCATCGCATCCATCTCTTTATCATTCAGTGCTGTGAAATGCATATGATCGCCGTGTGCGTGGCCATCATAGCTTTCTGCTTCGCCGTAACGTAGGCCTGCAGACCAGCTTGGGTTGAAGCGATAAACGCCCGAAACATAGTATGCGCTTAAGTTGTCTGGTGACTCTGCATCGTTCTTGTATTTGCTGTCTACTACACCGTCTAACAACATGTATTCCGCAGATAGCGTGAAGTTGCTGTACTTGTAGTTACCATCTGGTGCCCACTTCCACACAAAATCTGCGCCGTATAGGTTCGCACCCGTTACAGCCGCAGCGTGGCTGTGGTCATGTTCTTCTTCGTGACCATGACCATGGTCGTGATCTTCGAATTCTTTAACTTTACCATTTTCGTTACGCAGGTAACTTAAACCAAACTGCCAACTTGAAGATTCAGAGAAATCATTACCAAGCTTCATCGTTGTCGTGTAAACACCAACTTTAGAGCCATCTTCAACAGAAGACATCTTGTTGCCGCTTAATGCTTCTACACCAAACTTCACGTAAAGATCGGTTGGCAGAACGATGTTTGCGCGTACACCGTCATCATAGTAATGCGAACCAAGGAAAGTACGGTAAGCAATTGGGCGTTCAACGAAACTGTCAGTGTGCATATGTTGATTGTTGAGGTAACCGAAGTCAGATAGGAATCGACCTGCGCGCACGTTTACACCGTATGGCAATGCCAAAGTTTCGATGAATGCTTCTTCAAGCTCTAATTCTGTCTCATCGCCATGACTTTCAAGAACAGCGGTCAACGCACCGTGAAACTTATCGTCAATATTTGATGATAAGTTCAATTCCGTATGGCCTAGGCCAAAGCCTTCTTCGCGCTCAGAATTATGACGTTGACCATCTTGGTAGTAGCCATCAACAACAACACCAATCTGTGGGTTCGATAATGTATCGGCAAAAACAGGGGACGCAAAAATGCTACCGATCGCGAGAGAAACCAATTTCTTATTCACTACTTCTTTCCTTTTGTTATGTTATAACATTTAATTTTGCGATGTTATAATATAACAATTATCATTACACAAGCAGAAATTTAACTTGGTTCCGACAGCGAGCTCGTATTCAATCCCTGATTTTGACTATCAACAAGTGAATCAATTGATGTTTTTTATACGTATACTATTGAGAGTCAATCATTAGATAAGTAATGGAATTTCAGTATGTTGAATATGGATTTCTCGACAAGAATCGTGATAGAAACGGGGGAACAGAAGTGGATCGCCAGCCCTTCCAAAGGCGTGTGGCGTAAACCTTTGGAAAGAGAAGCCAAAGAATCGGGGCACACCACCAGCGTAGTGAAGTATGAGCCAAACTCGCACTTTTCGACTCATCCTCATCCTCACGGAGAAGAAATATTAGTGCTCGAAGGAGTGTTCTCTGACGAAGATGGTGACTACCCTGCTGGAACCTACTTGCGTAACCCTCCTGGAAGTCAACATGCGCCCTATAGCAAAGAAGGCTGTGTGATTTTAGTTAAACTAAATCAATTCAATTCTGATGATCTTGAAGCAGTTCGCATCAATACGAACGAAGCGAATTGGTTACCTGGCATTGGTGGGCTGGAAGTCATGCCATTGCATGATTTTCAGCATGAACATGTCGCATTGGTTAAATGGCCGAAAGGCGAGAAGTTTCAAGCACACCGTCACTTTGGTGGTGAAGAAATTTTTGTGTTATCGGGGGAATTTAAAGACGAGCTAGGAACCTATCCTCCCTACTCTTGGATACGCAGTCCACATATGAGTGAGCACTTTCCTTTTGTAGAGCAAGAAACGATCATTTGGGTAAAAACAGGCCACCTGCCACTCCAAGCTCCTGCTCAGCAATCCTAATGTTGGAATACTTGGCATCGTCCCTTGAAACTAAAATCGGCTCGTAGATTACGAGCCGATGATCATTGCGTCGCTAAGAGCCCATAATTCTCGAGTGGAGCCAATCTTTGAGCTCAGCTCGATTATGTTTTAACACGTTCATTTCGTGATCATCAATCGGGCTTCCTTGCAGTTCTAGTACGCGGATTTCCTTATCTAAAGCATTGTAGTTTTTAACGGTTTCAGCAAATGATGCATCGTTTTCGGCAAGCTGAGTAATGGTATCCAAATGTTCTGGGAATTCATGAGTTAATGAGTGATTTTCACCTAACATAGAGACCTCTTGGCTAGAGTTATTGATGTATATCTCCGCTCATTTTTTGAGCGACACATTCTTAACCATAGCACTTCATTGAGCACAATATCGTCGATTTGAGCACACTTTTACTGAACTTCTTAATGATGGTTCGTCGCTGTTTTCGGTCCGGTAACTCCGCTCGTTGTTATTCTGTACTTTGTCAATAATCGGCTACATTTAATACACTTCTCATAAAAAGGTACATCTAATGAACAGCATGAAAATTGGCCTAATCAGTGCATCAATAGCCGTTGCACTTATTGGCTGTAATTCAGACAGTGACTCTGTCAGTACAATGACTCCTGTTACTTTGTCCGTATCAGATGCCCCTATTGATGACGTATCAGAACTGGTGATCACATATAACAAAGTTGCATTTCTTCCTCTGGATGGTGGCACACCACAAGTATTCGATGTGTATAAAACAGACGAAGAAGGCAATTTGGTCGACGAAGATGGTAACCCCCTTCCCGAAGGTGAAGATCCACTCCCACTAAGTGTTAACTTACTCAACTTCCAAGGCAGTGACGCGCAGGAATTGGTGGATGATGAACTGATACCAACTGGTAATTATAAACTCTGCGTGTTTGCTAATGATGGCGATCATCCAAACTACCCATCGTATGTGATTGACGAAGCGACAGGAAATCAAATCCCACTAACCGTCAAAGGTGATGGGGCTTGCCCACAAGGTGTCGGAAAGGATCCTGATTCTGGGGTACTGTTCTTTAACAACACCTTTGCAGTCAACCCTGACAGTAATGAGTTCGTAGTTGAATTTGATCTGCGCCGTGGCTTAAAAGACGGAACAGGCCAAAATGAAGGCTACAGCATTCAACGCACCTCCGTCACTTTAATTAACACGGTTACAACGGGGGAGATTCAGGGTGATGTCGCAACATTGACCTATCAAAGCTGCGAAACGGATACCCCAAGTGCAAACGGATATGCGCACGCGATCTACTTATATCAAGGAAATATCGCTGAAGAAAACATGGGGCCATTTGCCGGCGCAGAAGGCCAAGCAATGCCAATCGCAGCAGCGAACGTGGTTCAAGATGTTGATGATGCAAATTACGAGTACGAATTCGGTTTTGTAGAACCTGGTACTTACTCGGTCGGTTATACCTGTACGGCAAATGACGATTCTGAAGAAGGTATTGTCGCTGGCGAAACTTTCAGCATTTATCAATCAACTAGCGGACTTAACGTATCCGTTGGTACTAATACAGACGCAAACTTTTAAGATCCCCTAGAAATGGCAGAGTCAGCACAAGCTCTGCCTTTTCTTCATGGCGTTCTTGGTCAGCTCTTTGCTCACCACAAATCGACTCACACGATAATACGTTCGTTTTCATCCTTAGAAGAAGCTAATGGGTAGATAGAAATCCAGCTCAAACGCCTCATCATGGCTGAGAAAGTGATTTTTATGATAATGGACATAAGCGGGCGTAGAACGCTGTTTAAAGCCAGAGTTAGGCAACCACTTCTCTAATACCATACTCAGTTGAGGAAGAAGCTCACCATATACTCCCGTTAAGCGAAAGACGGCATGTAAACCGCCTGGGATGGTCATTTGATTCACGACGCCACGCACTTTGAGCGGCGTATCAATCTCCATACAAGCCACATAGCGACACTTGTCGAGTTCTACCCAAGCAGGGTTGGAGTGATGCAAGCCGTATTGAACCGAAAAGTCCCGATTCTCAGAACTTGCCCACGCTTTCAAAATCAGCCACGCATTGCGAATGGAACGGTTATAGCCTTCATGCCGCACATACGCCGCAAAGCGTTGTGGAACCTCCATAATTTTAGGTTCTGGCAACTCGCGTTTAGCAACACGATGATAACCCGCTGCCACTTCCGGATCCTTCAAATACGGTTTTTCTGCGACTTGTAAATCATGCTTTCTCCACGCACCAGGTGACATAGCGAACGTTGCTTTAAACGCTCGGCTAAAAGAAGATACCGAGCTAAATCCGCACTTGTTAGCAATGTCTAACACCGATGAGCTGGTATCAAACATCAGTTGATTGGCGGCGTATTCCATTCTTGTACGGCGGATATATTGATGGATAGACTCCCCTACCACGTCTTTAAAAATACGATGGAAGTGTTGTTCAGAATAGGCTGCTACATCTGCTAGCTCTTTAGCCGATAACTCTCTGCTAATGTCCTGATGAATGTAAAACAGCACGTCATTGATTCTGGAAACTTGTTGATGGCTCACGGCGTAAACTTTCGCTCAAATAGCATAAATGGACATATTTAACAGCATAAATGGACACACCAAGCTTGGCAATTTACCTATACTATTTCTGACATAAAAAAAGACAATTACGAGAAGCACAGCACATGGAAATCGCACAGTCATTACAACAAACTAAGTCATCCTACATCCGAGAGATCCTCGCAGCAGCGAGCGATAAGAACGTCATTTCTCTTGCGGGTGGCTTACCGGACGAAAAAACCTTCCCGATCGACTTAATGAAACCGACGCTCGAAAACCTCGCGAACATGCCAGAGGTATTTCAATACGGCGCAACAGCAGGCTACGCACCGCTACTTAACTTTTTGACCGATTATTACCAGCTACCAGAATCTCATTTGGCGATGATCACAACGGGTTCTCAGCAAGGGCTAGATTTGATTGCGCGTGCGTACGTGAATCCGGGCGATAAAGTGGTGATGGAAGCACCAAGCTACCTTGGAGCCATGCAGGTATTTGGTTTAGTGCAAGCTAACATCGTGACCGTTTCGCAAACAGAATGTGGTCCAAACCTTGAAGAACTTGAGCAATGCTTTGCTACGCAGCAACCGAAAATGTTCTACGCCGTGCCCGATTTTCACAACCCAACGGGCGTATGCTGGGCGCTAGAGACTCGCCAAAAAGTTGCCGAACTTTGTATCCAATACGACGTTGCATTCATTGAAGACGCACCATACCGCGAGCTGCGTTTTTCTGGTGAAGCACTGCCGCTGGTTTCGGAGTTCTGCCCGCAGCACTCCATCGTATTGCGTTCATTCTCCAAAATCGCCTCACCAGGCTTGCGTATTGGTGTGGTAACGGGCAAACGCAGTTACCTTGAGCCACTCATCAAAATCAAACAAGGTGCCGATCTGCACTCTAGTATTCCTATGCAAGCTTTGCTGCATGGTCTACTGCAACATGACAACTTCGAAACGCACATTTCAACCATCTGTGCGCTTTACAAATCGCGTTACGATGTCATGTTTACTGAGCTGCAAAAACAGCTGCCGGAAAGTTGCGTACTCAAACCTGTCGATGGTGGTATGTTTGTCTGGGTAGAAATTCCAGAATGTGACACGTTCGAACTTGCGAAAACCCTTCTCGCAAACTGGGTTGCTGTGGTGCCAAGCCCGGTATTTTATCCGGAAGGTTCAAAGGTAAAAGCCGCTCTGCGTCTTAACTTTACCAATGCCACACCAGAAGAACTGACGACTGCTGTCACTCGACTTGCGGATGTACTCAACGCTTTGTAATTAAGCGCATGCGTTAGAATCTGCCTTTGAGATTCGAAAAAGTCTCAAAGGCAGCATCAAAAAAGTTCCCCAAAAAATTTTATATTTTTCTCTCAAATCAACTCTCTACAGTAAGTGCCTGTTTTCTCTTGATCCTCTCACTCATATAAAAATGAGAACCTAATCACGTATTTGATGGTTAGAAAAGTTACGTCTATCTTTCAAACAAAAGACATCAACTTCGCAGCATTAATGTTCTCAATTTCAGACACTTTACTCAGTCGTGGCTTAGCGATTGAGAAAACGACTAGAAAGCATCTGCGGGCATACCCACTACGAAGGATTGACCAGAACCATTCTGAATGTCGCGAGCCAATCTTTTGATTGGCAATTACGTCAGTGAATCGCACCAAATGACAGAGGGGTTATCAGGATGAACACTCGAACCACGACAGGACTCGTCGCCACTGGCTGGTCCGTTATCTTTTCACTTTTTACCGCATTCGCCGCGTATGCGAATACGTCTCCAAACTGTAGTGATGTTTTAGCGGGCAACACAACTGCCGTATCGCAAAAAATGATGGTTTTACTGGGCGA
Source organism: Vibrio sp. ArtGut-C1 (assembly GCF_002105475.1). Taxonomy (NCBI): domain Bacteria; kingdom Pseudomonadati; phylum Pseudomonadota; class Gammaproteobacteria; order Vibrionales; family Vibrionaceae; genus Vibrio; species Vibrio sp. ArtGut-C1. Next base: position 43,661 of record NZ_NCTH01000007.1, read on the forward strand.
AGACATCACTAAATCCAACCGCATCACCACGGTGATTCCGGCCGAAAACAATCCATTTGTGACCGAAGCACTGGTCTCGGTTTCCAACGACGTGTCACCCAATGGACGTTTGCCACAAAAGACATTGGAAGAGATCAGAAAAGTACGCTCAGATTTAGAAAAAGCCGCACAGGAAGTGAACCGATTACAAGGTACTTTTGAAGTCGCATTTGTTAGCTTGATTGATGGTTACTGCCAGTTCTCGAACCACGAACTTACTCAGCATGCCAAAATCGACTTTGACCATTTGGAAGGTCTCACGTTATATTCAATCCCCGCTTTGTTAGCAATGGTGGATCAATCTTACGCCATGGCAGAAAATAGAATTGCTAGCGAGCAAGAACAGTTAAGCAACATCGAGAAAGAACAACAGAGACAGAAACAGCAAGCCAGTGCTGCCGCAGCAGCACGTTACCAAGACGGTAACGTGTTGGTGAAAGTCGAGAATTTTGATGGCTCTAATGTGACGTTTTCCGTCACTAACGTCGGTTCACAAGGTTCATTACAGCCAAACTTCAACACGTTTAATGCCTATCGCACCGAAAGCGGAGAGCTAGTATATAAATCGGAGTCTTTGTTGAACTTAGCAGATACTGCGGGTAACACGCTTGAAACCATGGGAATCGCAGAGCTCTCATCACGAGGGGGAAACAACTTGTCAATCTCTCCGGGTGAAACCCGAAAATTCGTCACCAGTATCGCGTCAGAAGTCGCACCACACGCACAGTTAAGCTTAGAGTTCCCGGCCAAAGTATTAAATACCGAACAAGACTTCACGCTGTCATTTTCTGACACGACGGCTGTGGCTACAGCGAATGTAAATTAGCTGAAAAGTGCTCATCACAACGCGCACAGACGTAAACTTGTTGTTTGGCAGCAAGATCAAAGACAGGCACATTTCGCCTGTCTTTACTTTCGGAAAAGTAAAATTATCACTGTTTGCACTTATAAGCATTAGCAAACATAGTAACCGATGTGGAGAAGTCCAACGGCTCATATAAATACAATGTATCTGCGCCCAAATCTGCCGCTTTGATGCGCATTTGGTTTAACGTACCCCAAACCATATCTTTATCTGCGTGCAGCCAATAATCATAAAAGTGCCCTTCCGAGCCAATTACCGTTCCCATTAGCTCGCAGTTTTCAATCGCATTCACGTTGTCCCAAAGCACTTGGACTTGCTCAGATTCTTGGGTCGGGAACGTCACACATCCCGTCAATGATGCCGCTAACGCAAGACACATCACTCGCTTTTTCATAGTCATATCGCCTAAAAATTATTTAGATGGCGGATTTTATGAATTGCTTATGTGATGACCAACAAAATATTTCTATCGCCCCTTTAAATAGAAATAATGGAAGCGAAGAAAACTCTAAAGGCAGCGTATACCGCTAGTAATCACATGACATCTAAGATAAAACAGTAGCGATAATATACGGATGAGGGATAGAGTTTGGTTTCTAAAAATAAGCTAATTCGCTATACGGCTACGGAAGTCGCTGATGCATTTGAAAAAGAAGATGAGCTCATTAAACAAGTTCAGTCCAACCAACTCTCGCAAGTGCTATTACTTTGGCAAGTAAAAAGCCCGACGCTCGTGCTTCCCGCAGGTAAAAAGTGGCCTATTTCTAACGACTTAGAACATGCGTTAAATGCGTCTGGCTGGAAACTCTTTTCCCGTAAAACTGGTGGTGCCCCCGTCCCTCAAGTACCGGGTATTATTAATCTATCCCACATCTATCACTGGCCAGACGGTGAGCCTTACGACATCAAGAAAGCGTATCTCGATTTGTGTGCGATTTTGACAGTTTTCTTTGAGCAGCAGGGCGTGAAAGTAGATGTCCATGCTACGCCTTATTCCTACTGTGATGGCGAGTACAACCTCAATATTGGTGGTCAAAAAGTTGTGGGAACCGCGCAGCGCGTTTTACTGAAAAAAGGCGGTGGACAAGTGGTGTTATCACAAGCATGCATTCTGATTGATGCCGACGTTGAAAAGGTTGTCGCACCGGTAAAATTGTGTAATCAACTTTGCGGTTACAACGATTATATTCGTGGTGATGTCCACACACCGCTCTTCAATCATATATCCGACCGCCCCTCGATAGATTCACTCTTTCAGCAACTGACTAGCGCGTTTTTAATGCATGCTAAAGGCAACTAAAGGCGCGTTAACAACCAAAAGGAAAGGAGCTTTTCGCTCCTTTCCTACTCAATCAACCGACGTTAAAAGCGAACTTCCACTTCGACCCCTTCGATCCATCGACTTTTTTCCAACGGCTCATCAAAGCTCAGTGTGACTTTTAAATAGGCAGGCTGCCCTTCAAATGGGCTTTGAAGTTCCGAAGGCAATTTGTTCACAACCTCAACCGGCTTCGATACCGTCGCATTAAACTTTCGACCATCAGGAAATACGACTTTTGCTTTGGTTTCCATATTGCTGTATTCGAGGTATTTAGGATTTAGAAAAGCCGTAATTTCAGGTGTCACGTTGCGAGCAATCGTGAGCAATGGCGTATTTTCCGATACATTTTGCCCCTCATGCACATGAATATCGAGTACACGACCGTTCATAGGAGAACGGAAGGTGAGATCTTCTTGTTGAGCACGCTTTACTACCAGCTCACGCATTAAAGAACGATACTCTTGTGTCACTGGACCAGCCAACTCTAACTCTTCCAAGTTACGCATCGCATCCACATAAGCAATTTTCTGACTGCTTAACTGATTACTCAGTGAGTTATTCACACTCACAATAGCCGCGTAATCCACCTCAGACACTTGCCCTTTCTTTCTGTAAAGGTCGTATTTTTTCTGAATATCACGGACCTTCTTCAAGCCTTCGGCTGAGCTCTCAATAGCACTTTTGTATAGCTCACCAGTACTTTGCACCTGATTTTTAGACAGTTTCACCAGCTCATCTTTAATGAAATCAATCTCTTTGTTCAACGCATTATCTTTTAATAACAGTAGCGCTTGATCCTGACTCACTTCCGTACCGACATTCACAGGCACTGGCCCAACAATGGCAGAGCGAGTTGCCGTCACCGTAAGTGGATGTGACGTGATAATGGCAGGCGCCGTCACTAACACTTGCGTTCTAAACAAGTAATAAGCCATAAACAAAAGCGGACTGATTACAATCGCTAAAATCAAGTACCAACGGAGACGATAACCGCCACGCTTTGCCTGTCCGTAGACGACTTTCATCCCGTTCTCAGACTGCGGTTTGTTTTTCTTATCTAAGTGAAAGTTAACTTTCATACTAAAACTTTTTACCTCGCTTCAATACCCACCAAGGTGCCATACTCGACTCTTCATGACTTCTCCTCACAACTTCATTAACCATTGAGAAAGCGGTAATCAAACGCATGAAAAACTGGTAGACAGGGTAAAGAAATAACCATTTCGCTGACTTCAAATCCTCTTTTTTTCTCTCTGATACAAGCCCAATGTAGACAACAAAAATCAGAGAAGATAAGAAGAGGTAGACAAAATAGAGCATTAGCATCAACGCCAATACAAATTTAGGTGGATAGACAATCACCATGTACACGCTAAATATCACCACAAGCAGCGGCAATAAAACGTTTTGAATCACGCCATAAGCCAAAGTGAATAAAAAGTTCCCCCAACCAAGTAGCCGTGGAGACAACCCTTCATTGTGTTTACGCAAAAACAAAAACAATAAATCGCCATCCCAACGCAGCCGCTGCAATACCAAACCTTTCAGCGTATCTGGTACATCAGTATGGCCGATGGAGTGCGTCGAAAAGGCCAATTTATTATCAGGGTAACGACGTTTGTATTGCTTCAAGCGCATAGTTAAGTCGAGATCTTCTGCGGTATGCGTATCCCAGCCCCCCACTTGCTTAAGCAAGTTCTTCCGAAACGCTCCGAAGGCGCCAGAAATGTTATTGAGCACTCCCCATGTCGCCATCCCCGTTTTACCGGCTTGCATCGACAGCATGTACTCCAAGGATTGCATTTTGGTCAACAAGTTGGCGTTGTGGTTGCGAACTCTTAACGCACCACCGCTCGCAATCACATTTTTATCCGCAAACTGTTTCATCATGGTGAAGACCATGTCGTTATCGAAAGACGTATCTCCATCCACGTTAATGACGATTTCACCGCTAGCCATTGATAAGCCGGCATTCAGTGTTGAAACCCGGCCTCCTCGTTGCCATTTTGGCAACACGCGTACTTTACGATTACGAACGCCTGCATGCCTTTTCTCACCATTTAACGCGGCATGATAGGTATCTTGGTTTTGTACCGCCCCATCAACCACAGCAAGTACTTCAATATGACCTGGGTAAACTTGCTCAACTAACGTATCGATAGTGATCCCAATCGCATCACCTTCACCATAACAAGTAATAACGAAACTCACTGAAGGAAACCGCTTTAATTCTCGGTCTTCTTGCGCATATGACCAACGAAATATCCCTGTTAGCACCAGCAAATATAGAGGTAGCTCGATAATGATCATGACGGGAAACAGTAATAGCCATAACTCTTCATTATGAAGTAGCATGCCTCGAAGATAGTCGAGCAGAACGAGACTATCTTGCAGCATAAATCTCACCCATCAGCGACTCCATCCAAACAGAAACACCGTCTTCAATGATCGGATCGGGCAGGTCCCAAGCAAAGACATCCAACTCAAACTCTTCGTCTTCAACAAGTTCACCCAGATCCGATAATTTTTGCTGTAAAATGGACAGGCTCGCGTTGGTCGTATTTGGCATTAGGACAAGCAAAACATCCTGTTTGTACTGACAACAGATATCGGTATCTCTAAACAAGCCGCTAAGACGACGCGTCAGTTGATCCATCAATGAGAATAATTTTGCATCGCCATATTGCTTACCGTATTCATCGATCGTCGGTAAATGCAGTCCAAGTAGAAGGTGCTGTTCTTTGTGTCTCAGCGCGACTTTATTTAACCATGCAAGCAAATTTTGGAAAAAGCTGACTTCCACTTTGCCTTTGATCGAGAGCTCAGGAGCTTGAATGGACTTGCCGTGTTGTAAAATGTATTCACCCACTTCACCAAGTCGATATTGGTAAATTTTCCGGACAACAAGCTCTTCGACTTTGATCTTTGAGCCACAACTTAAACATTGACTGATCGTCGCAGCTTCAACAAATAAACTGGAGCAACTATTACAAACGTGGTTTTCAAGCGGGCGATCATAATCAACGCCGATATGGCGCAGCTGGGTCAAACATTTAGGGCACTCAAGCTTTCCACGGCGCTGAAAGCTGTGTTGTTCACCAACATGGCCACAAGTGAAACAGTGCAAAGAGCTTTGAGAATCGATATCGATGCTGCTGCAATCCGGGCACACCTCTACATAATTCAAGTGTCCGCTGTTGCAATGAGAACAAACACGAATTCTATCGATCAGTACTTCCGCTTCTAATACTCCGCGACCTTGCTCTGAGAGCACGTATCGATAAGTCGAATAAATATCAGGAAACAACATATCGATGATTGGGTACGAATAAACCGACATAGACTCTAAACTTTTTAAAGCAGTCACTCTTCGCTGACGATTGACCCCAAGCCAACCAATCAAAGGGTCTAACACTTCCGGTTCATCAATGGCATCGAGCTTATTTTGAATAGATCGCCAAATTTTTATTGATTCTCTAACTTCAAATACACCGTCGGTAACGCATCGAGAATAAGGGGTTTCCACGGAGACATAAACCGCCCAAGACCAACGCCCTTTCTCCTGATAAAACGCTTTCAGAGCAGTATCTATTTGGTGTGGATCTTGATAAGCAATACACACCATGCCACCGAGTCCCGTTGCCACCTCATCAATATGATTAACCAAAACCATATCTTCAGCTAACTCACTGACAGGCTGTTCACCAACCCAGTAGAAATTGTTATTTATTGACGACATTTTATTAGTTCTCACAACCACAAAATTAATTCATAACATCAGAAATATAGAACTTGCAGTAACAAAGCACTCTAGGTAGACAAGCCTTGCCACCGTTAAATACAACAATAGAACAAATATTTAGAGAGCTTTAACTCAGGCAGTAAAAGCAGAAAGATCTCTGAATAAAGTGTGAAGGAGGCCGTGAGTAGAGAAATCGGATAGCAAAGCGCATAGTACAACCTTTTGTTAGCAAGCTGGGATAATAGTGCGATTTGATGCTGAATGAGATCCTTGCATTCACATCAAGCTCATTGTTTTATATCAGTCGATTCCTTTCTGCTCAGCATTTAACCATACCGTCATGTGTCAAATCTGAGACTTGGTAATACTTTACTAACTAATTTCCATTAAAATTGAGTGGCAAAACACTGAATAACATTCAATCATTCTGATTATTTATCAAACAAGTATTTTTAAGCCGTTTGAGTGATTAATAATCACCATTTGTCTCGCTGTTTTTTCCGAAAGAACACGTAACACATTAAAACTACAGAATGAATCTACGTCACTTTTCTATGCTCTTTTTTGTTCAAAAAAGAAATGAGATCCAGTTCAAATATTTATCCATAACAGAATTAGTTGAAGCCAGCGCGTAAAAGCCTCAGAATGTCGCACTTTTCGTACCGATTTGTTTCGGCGCGTTGTTATCTAACTCTACAATTGAGAATCATACATATGGGTTTTACCTCTTTAGGTCTATCTGCTCCAATCCTTAAAGCTATTCAAGAAAAAGGCTACGACACCCCTTCGCCAATTCAGGCAAAAGCAATTCCTGCTATTTTGGAAGGGAAAGACGTAATGGCAGCAGCGCAGACTGGTACAGGTAAAACTGCAGGCTTTACGCTACCGATTCTTGAGCGTTTATCGAACGGCCCTCGCGTTCGTGCTAACCAAGTTCGTGCACTGATCCTAACGCCAACACGTGAGCTTGCAGCTCAGGTACAAGAAAACGTATTTATGTACGGCCGTCATCTTCCACTAAGCAGTGCGGTTGTTTTTGGTGGTGTGAAGATCAACCCGCAAATGCAGCGTCTTCGCAAAGGTGCGGATGTGTTGGTCGCGACACCAGGCCGCCTGATGGATTTGTACAACCAAAATGCAGTGAAGTTCGACCAACTGGAAGTGCTAGTACTGGACGAAGCAGACCGCATGCTGGATATGGGCTTTATCCGTGACATTCGTAAGATCCTAGCTCTGCTACCAAAACAGCGTCAGAACCTACTTTTCTCTGCAACTTTCTCGGATGAAATCCGCGACCTTGCGAAAGGCTTGGTGAACAACCCGGTTGAGATTTCCGTAAACCCGGCAAACTCGACGGCGAGAACGGTTGAGCAAAGCATCTACCCAGCAGACGTGAAGAAGAAAGCACCGATGTTGGTTAAATTGATCAAAGACGGTGATTGGAAGCAAGTGCTGGTGTTTACGAAAACGAAACACGGCGCAAACCGTCTGGCGAAGTTCCTTATCGAACAAAACCTACCGGCTGCTGCCATCCACGGCAACAAGAGCCAAGGCGCGCGTACCAAAGCACTGGCGGATTTTAAATCGGGTGAAATTCGTGTATTGGTCGCGACGGATATTGCTGCGCGCGGTATCGATATTCCTCAATTACCACAAGTGGTGAACTTTGAGCTACCTAAAGTGGCAGAAGACTACGTTCACCGTATTGGTCGTACTGGCCGCGCGGGCGAAGTAGGTAAAGCGATTTCACTTGTATGTGCGCTAGAAGCATCTGAGTTGTTTGCGATTGAACGTTTGATTCAAGAAGTGCTACCACGTAAAGAGTTGGAAGGTTTTGCGCCAACCAATGTGGTACCAGAATCTAAACTGGATACTCGTCCAATCAAACCGAAAAAACCTAAGAAGCCGAAGAAACCAAAAGCGCCAAATGCTGCGGGTGAAAACGCTCCAGCAACCGAAAAGAAAGCAGGCAATGGTGCAAACAAACCTAAACGTCGCTTCAACAGTGGTAACAACGGCAACAAAAACAGCACCAACCAAGGCGGTGAGGGCAAGCCTAAAGGCAACCGTGAAGGCCAAGGTCGTGCAAACAGTAAACCAGATGACCGTAAACCTAACGGCAACAAGCCAAATGGCAATAAACCGAATGGAAATAAACCAAACGGTAATAAGAGTGGCAACGCTGGTAAACCGTCTGGTAACCGCAAGCCAAACAATGCTAAGCCTGCAGGAAACAAACCATCAGGTCAGCGCCGTAAACCTCGTCCGCAGGCTGCAAACTAATCTGTAAACGGCCACTGATAGCAAATACAACAAAGCCGCTGATAATCTCAGCGGCTTTGTCTTTCTTAGAACACAATTTTTAGAACAAAGCTTTGTTAAAACAGCCTACATTAAAGGTGTGATTCGAATATCTGCGATTTGCGCTTCGTTCTTTTCACCCTCAATACCACCAGCGTAGATGTAGGTTTCATTCGATGTGAGGTAACTCATATTGAAGTGGTCCTTCAGCGCGATCTGATAGGTTTTCCCCTGCTCCAACGTCACTTCAATTGGCGTTGAGTAACGCATACCTTGGTTTTCACCAATATGGCCCATCTGCAAGTAACCTTGACCAACCACTTTACCTGCATCATCCAATACCTCTAACAGTTTCACGGTGTTCGTGATACCGGTATTAAGTTGTCCTAGGTTATTGTTGTACCAAGCATCGAACTGGTAAGTGCCCGTTACAGGAGCTGTAAACGACTCTACACCTTTTACGATGCCGCTGTCTTTGCTCACCGTAACCACTGAGACATTGTCTTTGAGTGGCTGATATTCGCCAGCAAGTTTGATGCGGCTCTCTTCACCGACACAAACTGGTTGGCTTGGGTTAGAACGGAAGCCTTTATCGTTAATGCTTTCAGCCAAATAACAAGCAAAACCTGTTGGCGTATCGGAATAAGATTGAGCAATCACGTTCTTTTGAATCAGCTCGCCATTGCGATACAAGTTCACGTTGTACTTGCTCGTCACGTCAATCGAAACCGAATTATCAACGCTTTTTACTACCAGTTTTGGCTCTTGCGGAGAATAAACGCGGCTGTCTTCACTCACATACGGTTTCACACCAGAAACTAAAGTAATGCTGCTATCTACATTCACAAGCGCGCCCAGTGTCACGTGGAAATGCCCCTCTTCGTCCATCGTGACATTTTCAACTGGGTAGTAGCCTGTTTCATCTTTGCTTACTTCAGGCAAGTCAATCGTTACCGAGTAGTTCTTTCCTTTGAAGGCAAAGTTTTCCAACGTGATTTGTTCAGACTTAGCCAACAAGTTATTGCGCACCCAACTTGTGATAAATGGCTTCACTTCCAACTTACCTGTTTCGGTATGGATGCCAAATAGGGTCTCTACCACCATGTTCAAGTAGCCACCCACAGACCAAAGCTGACGCTGAGAGTTAATCACTGGGCCATCCAAGCTCGGATCTTCGCCATGATCACTATGGATGATGAATGACTTACCAGAAAGCCACTCTAAGTTTTCCATGTTGGATAAATTGGTCGCTGTACCACGAACCAACGATTGAATGGCATTGTTCGCCGCAGCCACGTTTTGTGTTTGATGCGCGGCGCGCAAGCTGTACGCGGTAACAAATGGCCAAATTGCGCGGTTATGGTACACAGGCACATCCGGTTGTTGAGGGAAATAAACCGGCACGCCAAACTCACTGTGTGGGTAATTGGCCATGATTTGTTTCGCCTGCGCATCACTTGCCACGCCACTGATGATCGCAAGTGCTTCGCCCAACATGTCGTATTTGTCGACCGCGATGTCTTTGCCATTATCAAACAAATAGCTTACGTACATACCGCGTTCGGCATTCCAAAACTGCTCGTTGATAGCGGTTTTTAACTGCTCAGCCCAATCGGTGTATTTGACCGCGTTGGTTGAATCGTACTTCTCTGCCAACTTAGCCGCGAGCTGAATCGCGCGGTAGTGAACCACGTTTGTCGATAACGCTTTGCTGCTACCAATCGCATTGACATCGTTTGGCGTCCACGTTGAATACGTTTGCTCACGCCAATCGAGGAATGATTGCTCACCAGTGTATAAACCAGATTTCGCATCAAAAGCCGCCAGGCGATCGGCTTCAAGTGTATTACTGATGGCTTTATATGCGCGCTCAGCAAACTGGTTGTACTCTTCTCCATCCAATGCCGAAAGTAAGCGTTCTGCACCAAGCGCCCAAGTCGTGCGGTCGGTACTGATTGGCCAGCTGCCGCCAGTGCCCGTGTCTTGCACAATCTGCTCGCCATCATATTGCTGATCAGTCGTGTCGCGGAAAGCAGACAATTTAAAGTTAAGACCATTTTGCACGCGAGTTGGATTCATCAAAGCAAGCGAAAGGTCTGCTGCGTACGCCAAATCACGCGTCCACACGTAATGCCATTTCGCGCCCGTCTCAAAAACTTCCGCTTTGATTGGGTTGTTGTAGTTGTAATTGCCATCTTTGATTTCAGAAACAGCAAGCTGGTCTAGCTCTTTCATCGTCAACGCAAACAACGCGTCAAACGCGACATCACCCGACACCACTCGCGGCCCTGTTTGTTCATTAATCACTAAGCCTTGGTCGAGCGCATCACGCAATTCTGTCGTCGTTGAAATACCAAATTCACGCTGCTTGGCTTTTGGGTCTTTCACCGAGAAAATCACGGTATCACTCGAGTCATCGTAATTGGCGAACAGTTTCACTTCTTTACTCTGATGCCCTTCATGCACCATTGCAGGGTCGAGAATCGCATCAGAGTAGTATTTTTCCGCTTCTTCTTGCGTTGCTTTTGTCACAGTCATTGTCGCGCGACTTTCATCGGCAAAGCTCACAGAAAACTTGTAATACCCTTTGTCTTCAAACGTGATCTCAGAGTTGCAATCATCGTTCATACACGCTTCATTTGTGTCTGGTTTTGGCAGGTACTCCTGAGCTTTATCGAACGCCGCGGGCTCCTCAAAATAGGTGTATTGGATCTGCCAACCCGGATCAGCAATCTTGAACTGATTGCTACCTCGAGCGACGCGCAGTACGGTTTCGTACTCGTTATTACCCAAATAGTTTAGCTTGGCATGCTCTGCCGTGCCCCAATCCCCATTTAAACCACGTAAATATAAGTCGGCTGAAATAATTGGTTTGTCGACCTGCACAGGCGCATCAGAGGAATCTGACCCACACCCAGCAAGACCAATACAAGACGCGACAGCAAGCGCAATAAAACTCGGTTTCATGTTCATCCCTTAGATTGTTGTTTTAGCGACAGTCTAAAGAACACCCTTTTGAGGGGAAAATAGGAAGTCAGGAGCGAGCTATAGATAACATCTATACGTCAAACCCCAACAGTGATGTAGATCTATGAAATGCGCATAATTTCAATCAAATGAGATTACAGATTTGTGATTTATAAATGAAATTGTGCAAAATACCCCTCGTTATTAGAGGGGAAAGAAAATGGACAAATCTCTGCAGCAATTTTTACTGGTTGCACGCTGCCAAAGCATCAGTGCTGCGGCAAGAATGGCAGGGTTAAGCCAGCCAACGGTAACAAGCAATTTAAAGAAGCTAGAAGAGAATCTCGGCGTGACGCTGTTTGAACGTCATCCTAATGGCATGGTGTTGACCGAATACGGACGCATCCTCTATCGCCATAGCAACGCGATGCAGCATGAATACAACCAAATGATGCAAAGCATTGATGAACGGAAACAGTACCAAGTCGGAAAAATTAAAATGGGTACTGGCGATGCGTGGTGGCCGCTGTTCGTCAAACAAGCTCTCAATGAACATCTGACCAAGCAGCCATCGGCATCTACGCACGTCGAATTTGGTAACCACTTAGGCTTGATGGATTCATTAATCAACGAACAGATTGAATTCTTCATCGGCCACGAGATTGTCGGCTTGTCGTCTAAATGCGATGTTACGTTTATTCCGCTATTTCAAACGGTTGATGCCTATTTTGTTTCCCCAAACCACCCACTTCTAGGGAAAACCGTCACCGAAGAGATGCTGCACGAATACCCCGCTCTTTCGGTCACTTATGACGCTAAGAAATTCGCTCACGTCATCGATAACCCAATCCCGAAACAAAATGAACGCGAAAGGCAGCAACTGGATGACAGACCGACTTACGAAGTGGATTCTCTGCTCGCCAGTATTGATGTACTGAAAGAAAGCGTCGCGGTGATGTCTTATACCGGCCACCTGAAACCATATTTGGAATCTTTTGGCTTACGATGCTTAACCATGGAAAACGAACCAAACCCTGGCACCGTCGGGATTTATCGCCACCGCCGAGAAACCTCGGAATCGCATCTAGATCTGATTGCTGGCATCACTCAGCGCGCTAAATTGCTCAACTAGAAAGTCCAAAAACAGGCGAACTCTTTTCGGTTGATATTGGCGGCTTTGATAAATGACATGCAGATCCGCTTCAGCGCCTTGCGAAAAGGCGCTGAAGTTTTTCATATACCCATCCAAAACCGTTACTAAACGTTGTTGTTTTAGGTCTTGCTGAATATCTAAAATCGATTTCAACGCAATCCCCGCACCGTCCAACGCCCATTGTCGAATCACTTCACCATCATCAGAAAAGCGCTTTGGCGTGACCGTGATCGTTTGGTGAGACTCTTCATCTTTAAAGTGCCACGTTTTTAATTCTTCATTGCTGCGCACCATGGCTAAGCAGCGATGATCCGCGAGATCTTGAGGACAGTTGGGGATACCTTGCTTCAACAAATAATCAGGTGACGCGCACAGTACGCGTTGACTCGATGCCAGCTTGCGCGAAATGAGATTGCTGTCCGCTAACTCGCCGTAACGAATCACTAAATCGAGCCCCGATTCAGCCAAGTTCGACAAATTGTCATTAAGATAAAGATAAGGCGTCACATCCGGATATTGCTCAGAAAAAGCCGACACCATCGGCGAAATAATTTGTTTGCCAATATCTCGTGGAGCTGAAATTTTCAACGTTCCGCGCACTTCCGAAATACCCGTTTGCAGTAAGTTTTCCGTCTCTTTCACGCTATCAATGATGTTCAGACAAGCTTGATGGTACATTGCCCCTGCGTCCGTAAGTGATACGTGGCGTGTGCTTCGGTTGAGCAGCTTTACGCCATAGCGTTCTTCTATCGCTTGCAGCCTTGCCGTTACCGACGCCGGAGACAAACCTAACTCCCTTCCCGCCGCTGCCAGACCTTGATGTTTAACGATGCTGACAAACAACGTCATATCCGAAAACTTATCCATCTTCGCGCCCTTATTATTTGGAAAAACTGAATAATCAATTCAGATATTACCCAATTATCAAATTAAATCGAATCCATATACTGACCCTATCGACATTGTTTAGACCCAGAACGTTATGTGACAGGGCAAAGTTAAACGCCGTAACGCTGTTCAACGCACAACAACACGCCCTGCCCAGCCAAGAGATAGGAAACAAAAATGAAACTGTACATTTATGAACATTGCCCCTTTAGCGCCCGCGTCCGTTTTGTTGCAGGCATGCTGAATATTCAGCTCGACGTCATCAACATTGCTTATGACGACGAGAGCACCACCACAAACATCATCGGCGCAAAACAAGTTCCTCTTTTGATCAAAGACAATGGTGAAGCCATGGCGGAAAGCTTAGACATCATCAACTACTTCCTTGAATTGGCATCTTCCAACGAAAGCAGCCAACCCTCAACACCGGTTTTAGACTGGCAAAAACAAGCGTTTTTACCGCTACAAAAAGTCGGGTATCCGCGTTGGTCAAACATGACATTACCGGAATTTGCAACAGAAACCGCTAAACAAGCATGGCGTGAAAAAAAAGAAACCGAAGCGTTAAATTTTGAAGCTTTGATTAACGATACACCTGCGATTGCGAAAGAAGTCGCCGCTTTGATAGAACAAACCAAACCCTTGCTCAACCTAAGTTCAGAAAAGCAAACATCACTGGTTGATCAGGCCATTATGTTCTCCATTCTACGCGGTTTTTTCAGTGCGCCCGAAGTGCAATGGGATCCAGCCGTACTTCACTGGATGGCAACCGCTCGTAAAGCGACCAACGTGCCAGTACTTATCTGAGGAGCGCAACATGAAACAAAGAACAAATAAGCTGTTTGAACCAGCTCAACTGAAAGCGTTGTCACTACAAAACCGTATTGTCATGGCACCAATGACTCGCGCACGCACCACTCAGCCGGGCAACATCCCGAATGAGATGATGGCAACGTATTATCAACAGCGCGCTTCTGCCGGGCTGATCATTTCCGAAGCCACACAAATTTCGGACGATTCTCAAGGTTATTCGTTCACCCCTGGCGTTTACACCGATGCGCAAGTGGCGGGCTGGCAGGGTGTGACCCAAGCGGTCAAATCACAAGGCGCAGCGATGTTTTGTCAGCTATGGCATGTGGGCAGAGTGTCTCATCCAACATTCCAAAATGGTGAACAGCCTATCGCGCCATCTGCGCTCGCTCCGGTAGAGACGCAAGTTTGGATTGCGGACGAACAAGGCAACGGCAATATGGTCGATTGTGTTGAGCCACGCGCAATGACACAAGCGGATATCAACCGAGTTGTCGGTGATTTCGCGAACGCAGCCAAACGCGCCATTGAATCGGGTTTTGATGGTGTAGAAATCCACGGCGGGAATGGGTATCTGATCGATCAGTTCTTAAGAACCAACTCAAACCATCGAACAGACAACTACGGCGGTTCACGAGAAAATCGTATTCGTTTTCTTATCGAAGTAGTGGATGCAGTTATCGCCGCTGTTGGTGCGCATCGAGTTGGAGTGAGATTGGCACCATTCATTACGTTTAAAGATATGGACTGCCCAGATATAGTGCCAACAATCTTAGAGGCATCAAAACAGCTACAGGAGCGCGACATTGCCTACTTGCACTTGTCCGAGGCCGATTGGGCCGATGCACCAACGATTCCCGAGACGTTTCGAATCGAACTTAGAAAGCGCTTTCGCAACGCTATTATTGTTGCAGGTCGCTACGATCCTCAACGAGCAAACGAAGTGTTAGAGAAAGGCTACGCGGATCTTGTCGCATTCGGACGGCCATTCGTAGCAAACCCAGACTTAGTCTCTCGCTTGCAACATCACCATCCGTTGGCAGAACTCGATGGCTCAACGTTGTTCGGTGGAAACGAACGAGGCTACACCGATTACCCTGCTCTGCAACAGGAATACGCAGAACAGGCCTAACAAAAAAAGCCCCAACCTAGCTGCTACGGTTGGGGCTGTCACCAAACTAGAATTGGTTTTAGCTAGCTTAATCTGGCTAAGAGTTAAATCACTTCTAACGCGCCGCTGCGCCAAGGTTCGATAACGACTTTGATGTGATCATTTGGCGTCATTAACTGTCTAAACGCATCTTCCACACCATCGATTCCCACTTTGGCGGTAAGCATTTTCTGCCAAGGCAACTTGTGTTCGGCAATCGCTTGTAGGCATTGCTCAAACTCGTGCGGTTGATAGTAGTAAGAGAATCTCAAATCGAGCTCTTTTACCGTCGCGTACGCGTAGTTAATGGTCGCTGGAGCCGTATGAATGCCTGATACAACGATTCGAGATCGGGCAGGAGCACGGCGCATGAAGTCATCAATTAAAGTATGTTTGCCCACACACTCATAAATGACCAGACGTGAGTTCATCGCGTACCGCTCAGCAACGGCGATCTCGTCTTCCTTGTTCGGGTTGATCAACCGATCTGCGCCAAACTCGCTGGCAAGTTGCAGCTTCTCTTCCTGAAGATCAACCGCAAGAATGTTACTCACGCCGCGTTGTTTGAGCGCTGCAATCACCGCCAGCCCTATAGGGCCACAACCGACAACCAGCGCTGTTTCTTCCGTTTCGATTTCACTGCGATTGACCGCATGCAAACCGACCGCCAGCGGCTCGGTTAACGCTGCCGCTTCAGACGGCATTTCGTCGGGCACTGGCAGTAGGAGCGCTTCATCAAGTAGGAAATACTCAGAGTAAGCGCCGTAAGTACCCGGAGTGACACCAACGCCTGCGCCATTTTGGCTGAGCAACATCGGCACAGAGGTGACTCGGCTACCGACAGGCAACGTTTGCTGCGTATCGGCACCGTATTCGACAATTTCCGCACAGAATTCATGTCCCAACATCACTTGAGCGTGCTCACCTACTTCATCAGGCATCAACCCGAGCTGGTGGAATACATCAAACACCTCATCCGCGTGTCGAGTAATGTGTAGGTCGGAGCCACAAATCCCACAGGCGAGACTACGAACCAAGACTTGTCCCGCTGCGGGTTTGGGGATTTCGACTTGCTTCAGGCGGACACTACCATCCTGCATTACGATACTGTTCATCTGTTGCATGGGGTTACTCCGCTAGCTCATCACTCAGGGCAGCAATCGCACCCGGTTTGATATAGCGCGCAGTGAAGCCTTGCGCTTTGGCAGCGGCAACCACCACTTGCTCAATCCAACCTGCATCCATGATGTTGATAAAGTTACCCTCTTCGTCAAAGTTAATGTTCGCACCTTGGATCACCATAAAGCCATCTGCGCCACCCGACTCTTCTGGACAGTGAAAGGTATGAATCGAACCGCCCGGCTCATATAAGTAGCTACCAGCGGTTTGGACTTGGTCTGGATACTCGATGTAGTGCCACGCGCCACTCAGTGTATAGAAATGCACCACACCAGTATGGAAGTGCTTAGGCAGAGTGATACCCGGTTTGAACTTGGCGCGAATCACCCACGTACCATTTTCTGGATCAAGAAACAGCGGGTAAACATCAACGCCCGGTAGCGCGTCTTTGATGATCGACTCTTCATTCGTATTAAAAGTTAATAGGAAATCTTGATGCTGAATAACTTCTGGTAATGACATAACTTACATCCTCACTATTGCTGTAATTTGGCGTGCTCGCCTATTCCATCTACCCCATGAGTGGGTACTTAAAATTCTCGAAACCGTCAGATGCGCTAATGGTGCAGCCGTTGATACAGTTTGCTTTTTCGCTGACAAGAAACGCCACCACGTTGGCAATCTCTTCTGGTTGCGTGAAGTTTTGACGCATCTGTTCTTTGCGGATGTGGTTCCACAAGCCAATCTCTTCGTATTGCCTTAACATCGGAGTATCAACGCGTCCCGGAGCGACCGCGCACACACGAATATCCAGAGGCGCTAACTCTAAAGCGGCGCATTTGGTCATCATATCGACTGCGGCTTTACTGACGTTGTAGGTAAACGTCATCTCGGAGGCCATTTGGGCGTAAACGGAAGAGGTATTGAGGATCACGCCCGGTGTCCCTTGCGCTTGGAATTGTCGTCCAGCGGCGAGAATTCCATAGTAAACGCCGTTTTGGTTGACTTTAGAGATAGGCTCAAAGTCGGCGATAGGATCATGTTCAAGCAGAGGTTTCGGTGCGCCGATGCCTGCATTGTTGACCATGATGTCAAGTGAGCCAAATTGTTCGACCGCGTACTTCACCATGGCTTCGACTTGTTGGTAATCGGTGACGTCCGCAACAAAGGTTTCCAACTGCTTAGAGCCAAAACTTGCGTACATTTGCAGTGATTGCTCTGAAATATCGACAGCAAGCACTTTGGCTCCTTGCTCTCTTAGCTTTGCAATAATAGCTTGCCCAATTCCACCCGCAGCGCCAGTCACGATGGCAGTTTTATTGATAAGTTCCATACAGCTTCTCATCCATGCGTTGTTGTTATCGAAATGTAACTTAGATCAACTCACTGGCACTCACTTGACCTTTTACGAAGTAAATTTGATATATTGCGATTTACAATCTGTTAACATTTAAAAATCGAGACATGTATATCGTACGAAGTGGCGCTGCCGATAAGTTTGATAGCTTGGTTTCAGAATTAGGTCAGAATCCGCAAGAGATAATGGCCGCTGCTGGCCTGTCTGCCGCGCAGTTTCGCGATCCCGATACCTATCTCGCTTATCCAAGATTGGCTGAATTGCTGGAGGAAGCGGCTGCTCGTTGTAAGCAACCGTTGTTTGGTGCGTTACTCGCCGAGCGCCAAAACCTGCAAAGTTTAGGCGATTTGCCGATGCTGGTTTCTCGTGCTGAAACGGTCGGTGATGCATTGGCGCGGGTGAATGATTATCTCTATCTGCATTCGTCAGGCGTTACTCTCAACATGACGCCACAAGATGATTGGGTACGATTGTCGCTCAATATTGATGTGAATAGTGACCGCGGTATTGCGCAGTTGATGCAGCTAAGTGTGTCACACTTAGCCATGTTTATCGCCAGTTTGCTCGATATTGAAGCAAGCCACTTCGCGCTACATTTGACTCAAAACGCAACATTGGAAGTAGAGCAAAGCAAGTTTGCCCAACAGAACAAACTGCGTTTTGGTGATAAGTTTGACGGTGTATTGCTCAAAGCCAACCTGCTCAACGCTAAGAATCACCAAGACGAAGACGCACTGGATCGCCACTTTCAACAGCACCTCAAGTATTTGCAAACCCGCTATCCTAACAATCTGAGTGATCAAGCAGCGAATATGATTGGTCGTTTGTTGTCGACGGGAGAATGCAGCGTGGAGCGCGTTGCAAGAGCATTAGACCTGCACCCAAGAATGCTGCAAAGCAAGTTAAAACAACAGGAAACAAGTTATCGACAGTTGTTACAACAAGTACGACAGGATTTCGCCGAGCAGCGTTTAAGTGAGAATATTCAGAGTATTACCGATATCGCATTGCAACTGGGCTATGCAGAAACTGCGGTATTCAGCCGCCACTTTCGCAGTTGGACAGGAAAGTCGCCCAGCCAATGGAGACTGGAGAACAGGATAAGTTGAACCAGTTTGAGAGCATAGATAAAAAGCCGCTGATATTCAGCGGCTTTGAGCGTTTAGTCGATACTATCGAAACGCTAGATCACGTAAGAAAAGTGAAATCGAAGGGAAGAAAATCAGCATCACGGAGACCAAAAGCAAGATGAACACAAACGGTGGTGTCCCGCGAATCACTTCCACATAAGGACGTTTAAACACGGCAATCGCGGTAAAAATATCACAACCGAATGGCGGCGTTGCAGAACCTATCGCTGCTTGCAAGGTCACGATGGTGCCGACCAGTACTGGGTCAATGCCAGAGGACTTAATCACAGGTGCAAAGATAGGGATCAAAATCAGCATCACTACGATTGGATCAACGAACATACAACCAATAAAGAACGCAATTGAGATAACGACCAGTAACTCGGTCTGCGAAAGATCATTAATCCCGATCATACCCAACAATTCTTGCGGGATCTGGGCAAATGAAATTACCCAAGAAAAAGCAGCCCCTGCTGCGACTAAGATAAATACCACCGCGGTAACCATGCCCGTAGAAAGCGCGATTTCGCCAAGCTCCTTCCATTTCACTTTACGGAAGATAACCATTTCTAATAACACAGCGTACAACACCGAAACCGACGCCGCTTCGGTAGGGCTAAATACTCCAGCATAAATACCGCCAACAGTAATGATCGGAAAACCAAATGGTAAAACCGCTTTACGTATTGTGGTCCAACGTTCTTTCCAGCTGGCTCGCGGGGCATTTTCTACAGAGCTTTTACCTGCATAAAAATAACAGTAGGCAGAAAACATCAATAAAATCACGATCGCCGGTCCAATACCAGCAATAAACAGCTCAGCAACCGATGTTCCAGACACCACACCATAGATGATCATACCGATACTCGGTGGAATAAGGAGCGCTAAGTCAGAGGCGTTAATAATCAAAGCCAGAGCAAAACTGTCTTTGTAACCATACTCCAACATTTTCGGTCGCATAATAGAGCCAACAGAAACAACGGTGGCTTGTGTAGACCCCGATACCGCACCAAACATCGCACAGCTAAGCGATGAGGTGATCGCCAGACCGCCACGAACGTGCCCAACAAACGCCATTGCGACATCTAGCAAGCGCGTTGCTGCCACGCCTCGGGTTATAATTTCTGCCGCGAGAATAAACATAGGCACAGCGATCAACGCAGCGGGTTTGATGCCAGCAAGCATTTGCTGGATCATAAAATCTGGCCCCAAGCCAAGAAAAACAATAAATCCCAACATGGTCGCCGCTAATAGCGGTACCAACATCGGAAAGCCAAAAGCCAACAACGTGATCATCGTTGCAACAAGAGCGGTCGTCATAGCGCTTTCTCCTGCTTAGTGGCAGAGCCGACGCCATCTGGTCGAGATGAGCGTGAAAGCTTTGTCAGCGTTATGAAACGTTTGATATGGCGACTACCCACACGCGCGAACTGAACCGTGCTAAAGAAAAGGCCAATCGGTGCGATTAAGTACACCCAACTCAAAGGTACTTGCATTGCAGGAGAAAGACGCCCCATTTGGCTCACCTTGCCAATGTATTGCCACGAATACCAAGTTAGCACCGCCACCAATGCTGCGGTGAGTAAATAAATAATGCCGTTGGCTAAAGTTTGTATACGCTTTGGAAGCATATCGGTAAATGCCGTCATACGGATATGGCGAGATTGGCGGGCAGCATAACTGCAACCAATAAACGTGACGGCGATAATGAGGAAATAATTGAGTTCTTCTGAAAAGTAGATGCTTTGGCTAAAGAGGTAGCGCCCTAACACGTTAGCAATTGAGTTCAACGCAATAAGAAGCACCGAGCCAATGAGCAGTGCCGCCTCCGCTTTCTGTATATATTTATCTAGCCACTGAAAAATCCCTTTCATCCGCGCTGCTCCTGATCAACAAAAATGTTAATGAAACGTTATCTTCTTCATGACAATCAAGTCAATCAGGTGAATAAGAAAGATTTTCTGAACTTGGCGCTTTCGCAGAAAAAATTGGTCAGAGCATACTGCTCAGACCAAAAAGTGAGAGGTTGGAGGGTTTGTATCGAGAATTTCTGCAATCACAGATAACCCATGCTTGATGTAGCCTCGATTAGTCTCTGCTCCCAAACTGATTCGCACGTAAGGCATTGGCTGATTAGTATCGAGAACAAAAGGTTTATACCCCGTGATCTGCACCCCAGAACGCTTAGCCGAAGCGACCAGATCATCACTGCTCCACTGCTCGGGTAACCTCAACCAAATGTGCTGACCATTCGGGTGTGAGCTATAAACATGCCCTTCTAAGGTGGCTTTTGCTATTCGCTGGCGCTTGGCAAATTCATTGACTTGAAATCGAATAAGTCGATTTAATGTACCGTTTTCGATCCACAAATGAGCGACTTCAAACGGTAACGGGGTCGCAGACCAACTCGTCGCAGCTAAACGGCCAATCGCATGCTGCAAAAAATGACGTGGGACCGTTAAATAGCCCGTACGCATACCTGGCGCTACGACTTTGGTTAAACTGGTAACATAGAAAGCCTGCTCGGGTAACAGTGCGGCGAGAGGTGGGACACGATTGGGCTCTAGTGCCCCATACACGTCATCTTCAATCACGTAGATCTCATACTGCTTCGCAATATTTGCTATCGCCTCTCGCCGCGAAATATCCATATGCGCACTATTCGGATTGGCCATGCTCGGTGTGCAACACAGCGCCTTGATTGGTTTGTGTTTACATGCCCATTCAAATGCATCCGGCGTGATACCAAACTCATCCATCTCAAGCGGCTGTAACTTAAATCCAAGCATTCTCGAGCGAGAGATCAAGCCATGATCGACTAAGTGACCACAAGCGACTAAATCACCGTGTTCAACAACGGTGCTTAAAGCCAAGGTCAAGCCATGGCATGCACCATTTGTGAGTAATATTTGATCGGTACCAACGTCTAACCCTTGGCTACTGAGAAATCGCGCTCCGGACTCAATATGATGAGGCTGACCTGTTACTGGCTTTGCTTTACTGATCAAACTGCGATTGTTTGTTTGCCCAGCAATGTCCATTAAAGCCTGATTAAAAAGCGTAATGTGGCGATCGGTTACTACCGGATGAGCGATCGACATATCAATTTCATCCGGCGTTTCTTTCATCTCTTGCGTCAGCATGAACTCCGTGTCCGTGCTTTCATCCACAAAGCCTGATTTTACAAACGTACCGTTTCCCACCCAAGACTCGAGCGCACCTTTTTTCTCTGCATAACCATATGCATGGCTGACGGTTTGTACGCTCACGCCAATTTGCTCCGCAAACTCACGATGTGTGGGTAGTCGAGTACCGGGTTTTAGGTAACCACTGCGGACACATTCGACAAGATAATTGCCAATGGAGATGTACTTAGCGGTGCCTGGGCGAATGATCGGGTTCAAAGAAATTGTCATGACACAATATTTTAATTGATTCATTTTTAATGCTCATTGTAACTTCAATTTAACAAATGGCGAGTTTTTAGCCATCAAATGCGGTGTAATGCACAAAAATGAGCCACAATTGTAATGATTGACATGAGAAATATAGATTCAACAAACATGTTAAATGGCATCGTTTAATCCAAACCCAGCCGCAGTGGTGAGTTGCAATAGTTTTAAACGCAGGTCTGGCTGACCTGGTGGAAGGTAGAAATACCTCAACGTCTCCGAAGGCCCATAAGGCGTCGGATTTTTAACAAGGAGAAAATATGAGAGGCGTTGCTTTGCATTTTACACTGGATGAATTCCAGGACCGATTAACAAAAGTTCGGCAGTCGATGGAAGAGCGAGAGCTGGATGTCCTTATCATTCACGATCCTTCTAACATGGCATGGCTGACTGGTTATGACGGTTGGTCTTTTTATGTCCCACAATGTGTCGTTGTAGGATCATCTGGCGAGCCTGTTTGGTTTGGGCGCTGCCAAGATGCCAATGGGGCATACAGAACTGCGTATATGTCGGCAGAAAACATCACCTACTACCCAGACCATTATGTAATGAACCCACCATTACACCCAATGGATTTTCTGGTAGAAGCGGTACTCGCTCCGCGTCTTTGGGATCGCGGTCGTATCGGGGTGGAAAAAGATAACTATTACTTTAGTGCCACCGCTTACGAGTCACTCACCACGCACTTGCCGAATGCTCAACTTCTCGATGCAACCGGGCTAGTCAATTGGTGTCGCGCCGTTAAATCTGATCAAGAACTAGCTTATATGTTCCGCGCAGCTCGCATTGTTGAAAACATGCATCGTGTCGCGTTCGATATGATCGAGCCAGGATTGCCGAAACATCACCTTGTCGCCGAGATTAACCGCCAAGCAGTACTTGGGCATGAAGATCACTTTGGCGATTACACCGCGATCGTACCGCTTTTGCCATCTGGTTCTGATGCTTCTGCACCTCACCTAACGTGGGATGATAGGCCTTTCAAAAAAGGCGAAGGTACTTTTTTCGAAATCGCTGGCGCGCATCGCCGTTACCATTGCCCACTCTCTCGCACTATTTTTCTTGGGGAACCAGACGACAAATTCAAACGTGCAGATGAAGCATTAACTTTAGGTCTCGAAGCAGGCTTAGAAGTCGCAAGACCAGGCAATACTTGCGCCGACATCGCCAACGCATTGAACCAAGTCCTCGATAAAGCAGGATTCTCACGTGAAGGCGCCCGCTGTGGTTACCCAATTGGTCTGAGCTACCCTCCTGACTGGGGCGAACGAACCATGAGCTTGCGAGACACCGATAAAACCGTATTAAAAGAAGGCATGACATTCCACTTTATGCCGGGGCTATGGTTTGAAGATTGGGGGTTAGAAACCACCGAAAGCATTGTGATCACCCGTGATGGTGCAAAAACACTGTGTGATTTTCCACGCCACTTATTTGTTAAACACTAATTTTTCAAACCGTAAGTTCTGTTGAACTAGGCTTAAGAACAAAAAGGACTTGATATGCAAAAGAGCTCGATCACAGCCACCGTAGACTTTGACCGAGAAGGCGTGCAGCACGGCTTTTTAGCGCTACCCTATTCCCATGATGACTCCGCTTGGGGAAGCATCATGATACCTATCACCGTGATCAAAAATGGTCTCGGGCCAACGGCGCTGCTTACTGGCGGTAATCATGGTGATGAATACGAAGGTATTACCAGCCTGCTTAAATTGGCAAACTCGCTTCAAGCAGAGCAAATCCAAGGTCGCGTCATTATTGTGCCAATGATGAACTTACCTGCGGTACAAAATGCCTCGCGCACATCGTCTATCGATAAAGGGAATTTAAATCGCAGCTTTCCCGGAAACCCTGTAGGCTCAGTTACCGAAAAAATCGCGGATTACTTTACTCGTTACTTAGTACCCATGTGCGATTTTGCGTTAGACATTCATTCAGGTGGTAAAACGTTAGACATCGTGCCTTTCGCCGCCGCCCATCGCCTCGACAACCTCGATCAAGAAGAAGCATGCATCTTAGGTGCGAAACTGTTTGGCGCACCTTACACCATGATCTTGCTCGAAATGGACGCCACCAGCCTGTATGACACCGCAGTGGAATCTCAAGGCAAAATCTTCGTAACCACAGAGCTCAGAGGTGGCGGAACCAGCACTCCAGAAACCATCGCTTATGCCGACCGAGGTATTCGTAACTTCTTGCGTTTTTCGGGCAACTTATCAGGTGATTACGAAAAACCAACCCTGCCAACCAGGCTGCTTGATATGCCCGATGCAAGTTGCTACGTGCAAAGCCAGCACAACGGTATCACCGAATACTTATTTGAGCTTGGCGATACCATCAAACAAGACGATGTACTGGCAAGAATCTATTCAACCGAGCGTACAGGGAGCGACCCAATCGAATACAAAGCGCAGCGCAGTGGGATTTTTGCTGCGCGTCGTTTCCCTGCCATGGTCAACATTGGTGACACGGTCGCCGTAATTGCCGAAGACTGTGGCGAATTAAACTAACTCTTACTAGGGCGTATTGACCTTTCGCGATTAAATTTTGTTCGAGGTAAAATCGTTTTAGGCGCGGCGAAGACTATGCAGCCTAGTCATTCTAAGCAAATGGTCTTCAACAAAGCATAAAACGATTTTTGCGGGGGCGCCTAGCTCGAACCCTTCGGGCAGCCTTTGTGGTTCATTTCTACTGCGTTATCGGCTTTTTATGTAGGCCACCCACAAAGCGCTGCAAAAATCAGCTCGAAAGGTCAACACGCCCTAAACACGACACAACATCGGGTCTGGTGTATCACCTGCCGTTGGTGAATTGACTCACAAACTGATTAAGGAAGAAATGGATGAATCCGATGAAACACAGCTACCTAACGAGTGCCGTATTGATCGCTGCCAGCTTTGCCACCAGCAATGTTTATGCAGAGACGTGGAAATTCGCTCTAGAAGAAGTCAAAGGCTCGGTGCAAGATGCTTATGCGCAAGAGTTTAAAAAGCGCATCGAAAATGCAACCGATGGCGACGTCACAGTGGAAGTCTATCCATACGGTACATTGGGTCAGTCAGAAGATCTTACCGAGCTTACTGCGAACGGTATTATCCAATTTACCAACGCATCGCCAGGTATTTTTGGTTCATTCGTGCCCGAAATGCAGGTTTTCTCCATCCCTTACCTTTTGTCGCAAGACAATGATGTGAATAAAAAAGTGCTGAGTTCAAGCCCTACTATCTATGACACACTCGGCGGAAAGCTAGAACAGAAAAACCTCAAACTTCTCACTATGTATCCAGAAGGTGAAATGGTGTGGACGACCAACCGTGAGATTCGTTCTCCAAAAGATTTTGATAACTTCAAAATACGCGTGATGGCATCGCCAATGCTGGTTGAGACTTATAAATCGTTTGGAGCCGACCCTACGCCTTTACCCTACTCAGAAGTCTATGGTGCTCTGCAACTTAAAATGATCGATGGTCAAGTAAACCCCGTTTTTGCTATCGAAGAAATGAAGTTCTACGAAGTGAATGACTACATGATCTGGGCAGGACAACAACAATTTACTACTACTGTCATTACCAACAACAGTTGGTTCGAAACCCTCCCACAAGCCCGCCAAGATCAGGTCAATAAAGTCATCGCTGGTATGACTGACTTTATATTTGAAAAACAGGATGAGTTTAACCAAAAACGTCTTGATCAAATTAAGCAAGCAAAACCAGATATGCAGATGATCAAACTCGACAGTGACGAACGTGCAGCATTTAAACAAGCCTCTATGCCAATGCGGGACAAATACATCGAGCTTACAGGCGACAGCGGTAAAGCGGTGCTGAGCTCACTGGAACAAGAGTTCAATCAATAACAGAAAAAGGAGTGGCCTTCGGGCCACCTTATAGCGGTTGACCAGTCATCAACTATTCTGAACTGATTGGTATTTTACAGGGAGACCAATTATGCGCCTCGATCGCTACGACGTAAAAATTTTACAAATACTTCATGACAATGGCCGTATTACCAAATCTCACCTTGCCGAGGCCATTAACCTATCTGTGAGCCCTTGCTGGGAGCGTGTCAAAAAACTGGAAGAAGCAGGCATCATTGAAGGCTATGGGGCAAAAGTAAATACCGATGTTTTGTTCAAACGAACGTCGGTCATGGTTGAAGTTACGCTCAAAGAGCACAGCGCCCAAGCGTTCAAACGTTTCGAGCAACTGGTTCAACACTCACCAGAAGTCACTGATTGTTATGCCACAGGCGGCGGTGTCGATTACATACTCAAAATTCAGTCGGAAGATATTGATCAATATCAGCGGCTTATCGACAACTGGTTAGAGTCAGAAGTGGGCATTGAGCGCTACTTTACTTACATCGTGACGAAAACAATCAAACGTGATGCAGGCACATTAGAAGTGAACCAAAACGCCTTGTTCTAAAAGGGAAAACACGCTTAAAAGACAACCAGAAAAATCACCATATCTAACGGTGTGGAAAAGAAAGTTTTGATGGTTTAAACCTCGGCATCAGAAATTATTTCGGTCACTTCTCCATTACAGTTTAACTATGGACAACGACGCTGGGAGAAGGACTCATGACAGCACTGCACAGCTCACATGCTGAGGAATTAAAAGCCTCGCACGACATGATGGCGATAATGAAAGACGTACGTTTGGTGAGAGGTTTAGCGTACGTAAATGGCAAATGGGTAAGTGGTGACCAATTTCATCCGGTGGATAATCCAGCGGATGGTACGGTCATCGGCTACATTACCAAGCTATCTCAGCAACAACTCTATCAAGCGATTGATGAAGCCGACCAAGCCTTTCGTCAATGGCGAAAAATGCAAGCAGAAGAACGCGCTGAAATTCTCATGCGTTGGCACGATCTGATTTTAGAATCAAAACAAGATCTTGCTCGTTTGATGGTTATGGAGCAAGGCAAAATATTAGGTGATGCTTTGGGTGAAATCGACTACGGCGCATCCTTTGTTCGCTGGTTTGCAGAGGAAGCACGCCGCAGCTATGGCGAAACCATCCCAAGTCATATTCCGAATGCGCAACTATCGACGATACGCGAGCCGATTGGTGTCGCAGCTCTGATTACACCATGGAATTTTCCTAATGCAATGGTCACCCGTAAAGCCGCCGCAGCATTAGCTATAGGCTGTCCGGTGCTCATCAAACCTGCCAGTGAAACGCCTTTCTCCGCATTGGCCTTGGCAGAATTAGCAGACCGAGCTGGCTTTCCACCTGGTGTATTTAACGTGATCACTGGCGATGCGGTGATGGTGTCACAAACCTTGTGTCACTCCGATAAAGTCAAAGCACTCTCGTTCACAGGTTCAACTCGAGTGGGTAAGTTGTTGCTGCGCGACGCGGCACAAACCGTGAAGAAGTGCAGCATGGAGCTCGGCGGTAATGCCCCTTTCATCGTGCTGCCAGATATGGATGTCGAGCAAGCAGCCAAAGCTGCCGTGGATGCCAAGTTTCAAACAGCAGGACAAGACTGCTTGGCCGCAAACCGTATTTTCGTCCCCGAAGATAAGTACGAAGCATTTTTGGAAGCGTTTGCCAAAGAAATGAGCCACATCGTTTTAGGCAATGGTTTAGATGAAAAAGCCACCATGGGGCCGCTGATCAATCGCACTGCGGTGGATAAAGCGCATGATTTGGTGCGTGACGCACTCGACAAAGGCGCGCGATTGGTAGCGGGATACCACCAGCCCGTATCAGGCGAAAACTTCTTTGCGCCGACATTGCTGGCCGATGTCACCCCAGACATGGCGGTGTATCGCGAAGAGAATTTTTGTCCTGTGGCAGGCGTGTTGCCTTACCAAGACTTAGATACCGTGATTGAAATGAGCAACGACACTGAGTACGGCTTAGCTGCCTATGTTTATGGTCACGATATTCACCAAATTTGGCGCTGCATGCGTGGTTTGGAATTTGGCATGGTGAGCGTGAACTCCGTCAAGATGACTGGCCACCCTATCCCATTTGGCGGTGTGAAACAGTCAGGGCTTGGACGAGAAGGCAGTCGCCACGGCTTTGAAGAATACAGTGAAATCAAATACTGCTGTTTAGGCGCTTTACCAACCGTCAGTGGCAGTTAAGGCACGAAATATGGATATCCAATTATTCGAGGAGAAGGATCATGAGCAACAAAACCCAACAACTTTTAGAGATCGACCGTCAGAGAGTATTTCATGCCTCAACCCACCTGAAGCAGTATGCGGCTGGGGAGCTTTCGGGAAGAATTATCTCGAGCGGAAGCGGAATACGCATCACCGATTCAGAAGGCATCGAGCTGATAGACGGCTTTGCCGGGTTGTATTGTGTGAACATTGGCTATGGCAGGACTGAAATGGCCGATGCTATTTATGAACAAGCCAAAGAGCTGGCGTACTACCACACTTACGTCGGTCATACGAACGAAGCACTAGTGACACTGTCAGATCGCATCATCAAAATGGCGCCTGAAGGCATGAGTAAAGTCTACTACGGCATGTCAGGCAGTGATGCGAACGAAACTCAACTTAAGTTGGTGTGGTATTACAACAATGCTCGTGGTCTACCAGAGAAGAAAAAAATTATCTCCCGTGATCGCGGCTACCATGGCTCAAGTATCGCTTCGGGTTCAATGACAGGGCTGCCTCTTTTCCACGCACATTTTGATTTACCACTTGAGCGCATCAAGCACACCATGGCGCCGTATTACTATCGCCGTGAAGACGAGAGCATGTCTGAGCTTGAATTCTCTCAATATTGTGCGGATCAACTCGAAGCGATGATCTTGGAAGAAGGCCCAGAAACGGTAGCAGCGATGATTGCGGAGCCAGTGCTCGGTACTGGTGGTATTGTGCCACCACCAGAAGGGTACTGGCAGGCGATTCGTAAAGTACTCGACAAATACGATGTACTCTTGATTGCGGATGAAGTGGTCTGTGGCTTTGGCCGCCTCGGCTCCGATTTTGGCTCACTGCACTACGACATGAAACCGGATCTCATCACGGTAGCAAAAGGGTTAACCTCAGCGTATCAACCGCTGTCTGGCGTGATCGTCGGTGAACGAGTTTGGAGTGTGCTAGAAAACGGCACCGACCAATGGGGCGCTATCGGACACGGTTATACCTACTCCGGTCACCCAATGGGAGCGGCAGCCGCGAACTGCAACCTCGATATCATTGAACGTGAAGGCCTGGTGCAAAACGCAGCCGAAGTCGGCGCTTACTTGCAGCAACGTATGGCGGAGACGTTTAACGATCATCCATTGGTCGGTGATACTCGTGGCGTTGGCTTGTTGCATGCGTTGGAGTTTTCTTCAGACAAACTCCGCCGAGCACACTTTGATCCAAACTTGAAAGTGGGTCCGCAAATCGCGGCAGCCTGCTTAGAGCAAGGCTTAATCGCTCGTGCCATGCCACATGGTG
Source organism: Vibrio sp. ArtGut-C1 (assembly GCF_002105475.1). Lineage (NCBI taxonomy): Bacteria > Pseudomonadati > Pseudomonadota > Gammaproteobacteria > Vibrionales > Vibrionaceae > Vibrio > Vibrio sp. ArtGut-C1. Next base: position 73,375 of record NZ_NCTH01000007.1, read on the forward strand.
ACATCCTCGGCTTTGCTCCACCGCTTATCGCGAATCGTAATGACATCGACACTATTGTCGACAAAGCGCACCAAGCGGTCAATAAAGTGATGGATAACCTCGTCACGTCTAAACAGTGGCAGCCAAAATAGCCGCGAATTAACCAACTCACAAACCTACCAATGATTACCGCCCCCTCTGACCAAATTAGAGGGGGCGGTCCTAAGAGACGTACTACATGGAAACACAAGCAATCTTTGCCGCAAAGAAAGCGATTAACGGATTAGTCAGTCGCACACCATTACTTCACTCACCACTGTTATCGCAACAATATCAATGTGAAATTTGGTTAAAACTGGAAACACTACAACCTATTGGTGCTTTTAAATTGCGTGGAGCGACTCATGCCATGAACAAACTGAGTGAGGAACAAAAACAACATGGCGTCGTCACTTGCTCTACTGGTAATCACGGCCGTGCCGTGGCTTATGCTGGGCAACGACTAGGAGTCCGCACCGTGATTTGTATGTCCAATTTAGTGCCACAAAACAAAGTCGACGCAATTAAAGCATTAGGCGCAGAAGTTCGAATTGTTGGGCAAGCTCAAGACGACGCGGAGCGAGAAGCATTGAGGCTAACAGAAGAAGCGTCGATGACCTATCTCTCACCATTCGAACACCCAGACATCATCGCCGGACAAGGGACCATTGGGCTAGAAATCATTGAAGATCTTCCTGATGTCGACGTCATTTTCGCCGGGTTATCTGGCGGCGGATTGATTGGTGGTATTGGCTTAGCCGCAAAATCAAACAGCAGCAAAGTGAACGTGTATGGCGTTTCCATGGACAAAGGCGCTGCGATGGTAGAAAGCATTAAAGCAGGAAAACCAGTACAAGTTGAAGAGCACGAATCGTTTGCTGACAGCTTAGGTGGCGGCATAGGTTTAGACAATCGCTATACCTTCAAACTCGTGCAAGAAGTCATGGATAAAGCGTTTTTAGTCAGTGAACACAACATCGCCAAAGGCATGGCAGATATTTTCGATGCAGAAAAATTTGCCGTAGAAGGCGCAGCCGCAGTGGGGCTTGCCGCCATTCACCAGCATCAACTGGACTTACGCGGTAAGAAAGTCGTTTTGGTGCTCAGTGGAAAAAACGTCTCTTCAGACACTTTTGAGACGGCATTAAAAATTGGCCGCCAAGTCAAAGAATAACCGAGGTCGTGCGAATGAAAATCTATAATAAATCTCAGATAGAGCAAGTGACTCAGTTAGATCTTAATGCGTTAGCGGCCGTGGAAAATGGCTTCAAAGCACTTGGGCAAGGCAACATCACCATGCCTCCGATTCTTAGTATGGCAATCGAAGAACATAACGGCGAAGTGGATGTAAAAACGGCGCATATCAAAGGCAATGAGCGCTTCGCGATAAAAATCAGCCCAGGTTTTTTTGATAACCCAAAACTGGGACTACCCAGCCTAAATGGTTTGATGGTGCTCTTTAGCGCGAAAACAGGGCTGGTTGATAGCGTATTGTTTGACGAAGGGTATCTAACCGACATTCGTACTGCTCTCGCCGGCGCTATCTCCGCGAAATACCTGTCGAACTCAGAAGCATCCAAAATTACGGTTATTGGCAGTGGGCTTCAAGCAGAACTCCAAGTCGCTGCAATAAAATTAGTTAGGCCAATCTCCCAAGTGAACATCTGGGCAAGAGACAACACAAAATCGCAGGCTTACAAACAACGTATGGAGCAACGATACGATCTATCCGTATCCGTACACTCCTCTATCCAGCAAGCATGCCAAGAAGCCGACATTATTGTCACGACAACACCATCAAAAGAACCTTTGCTGAATTGGGAAGATATCCCATCCGGAGCACACGTGATCGCTATGGGTTCAGACAGCCCTCATAAACGTGAGCTTGCCACCTCAGTCATCCTAAACGCTGAGCATCTGGTGGTTGATCGAATCAGTCAGTCAGAATCACTTGGCGAATTACGTGGTGTAGACAAACCGCTCACCCGTAGCCTAGTCGAACTTGGCGACATCATTTGCGGCAAGCACCTCTACTCAAGGCGTGTTGACGATGTTTCGGTATGTGATTTAACGGGAACTGGCGTTCAAGACACCGCAATCGCTGACTATACCGCTCAACAACTCACCAGCATTCAATCCACGATGTAACTTATTCCCTGTGACTTTGGCGGTGGGCAACCACCGCACTTTTTGAGGGCCGTAACATGCCAGAGCTCTGTACGTTTCAATCTTTAACCACTCAGTTTGAGTTTTCGGCGGATGTATCCGCTTATCAACGTTCAATCGGACTCATTCAACTCGCGACCGACTATGTGCTAGAAAACGAATGGCGCGAGCATTTACCCGCAGATGTTCGCTTATACACTTCACGCTTTCTCACTACAGGTACTGTCGATCCTCTGCACTTAACAGACATGCAAAACAGTATCCGCGAGTGTGTACGCACCATCGTGCCAATGTGGCCAATCAACGTCATGGCGTTTGGCTGTACGTCAGCTAGTGTGCTCATTGGCTCCGATAAAATCACTGATTTAATTCGTCAAGAGAGACCCGAAGCCATAACAACTAACCCTTGGCAAGCCGCACTGAGAGCGCTTGAACACCATCAAGCTCAAAGAATCGTTATGCTGACGCCGTATACTAATGACGTCAATCACCCACTTTATGAGTCCATGACCGAACATGGCATTGACGTTCTGGCCTTTGGGTATTTCAATCTCGACTACGATCCCCATATCCCAACCATTGGAGGACAAGACATAGAAAATGCCTTAGCGCAGCTGCTTGAGTCGATTGATTGCACTGTGGACGCGGTATTTATTTCATGCACGAACATGCGAGTCATGCATCTACTGCCTTATTTCTCAAGCCGCTTTGGTATTCCTGTACTAAGCTCCAACCAAGTGATGCTTTGGGACGCATTGCGTTTGCTTGAGTCCGATAATTTCTCCGACGTGTCATCATCGCCCTTTCCTTGCTGATAAGGACTCGCTAAAATGCACAAAATTGCGCACTAACTGGATGAAACATGGCAAAACTTACCCTTCAAGAACAAATGCTGAAAGCTGGCTTAGTTAATGAAAAGAAACTAAAGAAAGCGAAGAAAGGCTCTAAAAAATCACGCGTTCAAGCACGCGAAGTAAAAGCGGCGGTTGAAGAGAATAAACGCCAACAGTTAGAGCGTGATAAACAATTGAGCGAACAGCAAAATGCCGAGCGTTTGAATAAAGAGATCAAAGCGCAAATCAATCAATTGATTGAGATGAACAAGATCGACTTAAAAGATGGCGATATTAAGTACAACTTCACCCATGGCACCTTGGTTAAGTCACTGTATGTTGATGCTCTCATCCGTGAACAGTTGATTAAAGGCATTCTAGCCATTGCGATTGTCGGTGAAAGCTACGTTGTCATTCCACGCGGAGTAGCGAATAAAATTGCTCAACGTGATGAATCCGTCATCATCGAACAGAAAGAACCAGAATCGGACATTCCAGCAGAAGACGACCCATACGCAGATTTCGTCGTGCCAGATGACTTGATGTGGTAACAACAAACAATAGATGCATCAACGAAAAGAGCCGCTGATATAACATCAGCGGCTCTTTTTAATAGAAAAAATACGCTATAGAAATGATGTGCGTTATTGCTTGCTTAGTAGCAAATTCACACCAGATGCGGCTAAAAACAGCGAACATCCCCGATTAAAACGTTTTGCCATTTTTGGATTTGAAAACCAGTGTCTAAGGTACAAACCAAAAATCGCGTAAATTGAAATGGCGACCATTTCTAAAATCAAAAACGTGGAGCCAAGGGCAAAAAACTGCTCTTGAACGTTGGCGTTCACGTCTACAAACTGCGGCAAAAATGCAGTAAAAATAAGAATCGCCTTCGGGTTACCGGCGGCAAGCGTAAACTCTTGTTTCGCAAGCCCTGCATAGTTGCGTGAGTTAGTTAACTCAGAGATCGGGCTCGATTCCGAACGCCAAAGGTTGAATGCAATCCACAATAGATACAACGCCCCCACCAGCTTTAACGCTAAAAACAGCATTTCTGATGTGTACAAAATCACGGCGAGCCCAGAGGCAGACAGCGCGATCATGCCAGAAAATGCCGTAATACGCCCTAAACTAGCGACAAACGCGGCACGAAAACCGTAACAACGCGCATTATTCATTGCCAATAAGTTGTTTGGGCCTGGAGTCATATTCAGAGCAAAGCAAGCGGGAATAAAAAGGAGGAGCTTCCAAATATCCATGATAAAAAATGGCCTTAATTTTTAGTAATAGCCCGCACCGTAACATTGGCTGCTAGAATGAGTAAATAAAAATTCTACGCTAGAGCATTTCCGCTTCAAACCGAGCTGCTCTGGCTTGCGCAATCGTACAGTGCGTTTCTGTCATCAACTCTGCCAAGGTGATATTTGGGTTTTGCACCACCAACCGAATCAGTTTTTCTTCTAACGGTTCCAGTTTGTCCTGATGAACGGATAACCCTTTCTCCAACTTTTTCATCACAAACCTTAGCTCTTCACACTGCCCTGCTTTTAGCTGATCAAGTAACGCTTTTAAGTTCAAAGCTTCTCCAGAAACTTGCCAATGACGAGAACGCCTAACTCGCTTAACGTCACACCCGCAATCCGCCGCAATGACTTTAATGCGTTTAGCATTCTCACCGCCAATGCGATGAATCAGAGAGGGAAGCGAAACAATAATGTTGTCATCGTTCATCCGTTACTCTCCCACCACTGACACATTCTCTCCAACCCAACTGAGTAGCTGTTTGGCGGCTTTGGAGAGTACCTGATTTTGGCGCACAATGTAGCCGAAATCGGTGTTTGGAAAACTAGGTAAAGGCGTAACTTCTCGGGAAAGCATTAGCCTCGGATCAAGAGAGAAATCCGGCACAATGGCGGTCCCAAATCCTGCTTCTGCCCAGTCGATTTGTGCTTCCACACTGCCCACTTCCATCACGCGATGCTTAGGCAGATTTAACTCAGGTAAAGACGCATCTATCAGCTCACGGGTTCGCGTGTCGTGCCCTAGCAGAATCAACGTCTGGCTCTCTTTTCGATTGTCCTGCCACTCAAAAATGTTATCGCCAAACGCACACCAGTGAATTTGCGTGAGAGGCGTAAAATGCAGCGGTTGACTCTCTTTTTGTGCGATAACAAAGCCGATATCGGCACGCGCACTTTTCACCAAATCCACCGCTTGAGAAGACGTGGTATTGAACAATGCCAAGTCGATACCCGGGTATTCACTTTTGAATTGCTGGAACGGTTTGATAAGCAGTAAACGTGAAACGATATCGCTCGCCGCAATAGAAAGCGTCCCCTGCGTAAGATCGTTGATGGCATTGAGATCCGACTGACAAATTTGCAGCTCATTGAGCATTCGCTGAGCCGTATCTAACAAACGCTTTCCCGCTTGCGTCAACTGCACAGGATTTCGCTCAATCAGTTTAGTGCGCGTGGCCTGCTCCAACTGTTTGATATGCAAACTTACGTTCGGCTGCGTCATGTGCAGTTCCGTCGCTGTTTTGCCGAAATGTTTTACCTCTGCAAGAGTTACGAAGGTTCGCAGCCAATTCAAATCTAACATTGCCAATTCCGATATGAGATTCTTATCAAGCTAATGAGTATAATTAATTTCTCTTATTATGGCGAACACCTTAAGATTTTTGCATCTGTTTTTGGAGATTAAATTATGTCGTCTATCGTTGTTGTGGGTGCAAACTGGGGTGATGAAGGCAAAGGCCGCATCGTTGACTTTTTGGCAGAGCAAGCTTCTGCGAGCATTCGTTTTCAAGGTGGTAACAACGCGGGTCACACCGTGGTTAACGACCTAGGTACGTTCAAGCTGCACCAGCTACCAAGTGGCGTATTCAACCCTGACTGTTTGGCAGTATTAGGTCCGGGTATGGTTATCAGCCCTGCGTTGCTGTCTCAGGAGATTGCGGAAGTTGAAGAAGCGGGCGTAAAAGTGAATATGTGCATCTCTGATCGCGCAACACTGTGTCTACCTCTACACGCACTAGAAGATACGCTGGAAGAACAACGTTTAGGCGACAAAGCATACGGTTCAACTCGTCAAGGTATTGCACCTGCGTACGGTGACCGCGTAATGAAGAAAGGCATTCTTGTTGGTTGGTTGAAGCAACCAGAAGTATTGGTTGAACGCCTTCAATTCATGATGGATTGGAAACTTCCGCAACTGCGTGCGCTCTACCCAACATTCGAGTTTGAACAAACCGCTGAAGAAATGGCGAACTGGTTGCTAGAAGTGTCTGCACCTTGGCGCGATTCAATTTGCAACGTAACGCTTCCTCTGAAAGCGCTACAAGCAAAAGACAAAACTCTATTGTTCGAAGCGCAGCTTGGCGCGGGTCGTGACCTTGTTTACGGTGAGTACCCTTGGACAACGTCTTCTAACGTTGTATCAATGTACGCGGGTATCGGCAGTGGTCTTCCAGCACTTCGTCCTGAACGCGTTATTGCGGTTGCAAAAGCATTCAGCTCATCAGTAGGTACTGGTACGTTGATCACTGCAATGGAAGAGCAAGATGCTTTCCGAGAACTTGCAGGCGAGTTCGGTGCAACTACAGGTCGTCCGCGCGATATGGGCTACTTCGACGCAGTCGCTACGAAGAACGGTGTTGAACTGCAAGCAGCAACTGAAATTGCGCTAACTAAAGTAGACTGTTTGACTGGTCTTAACGATCTGAAAATCTGTGTTGGCTACGAAGGCGACCACAGCGAAAACCCAATCTGGCCTCAAACTGCATCTCTTGCGCCAATCTACGAGAAGATGGAAAGCTGGAGCGAGGACATCACAGGTTGTCGTAAGTTTGAAGAGCTTCCAGTAGCAGCACAGAAATACGTTCTACGCATTGAGGAACTGATGGGCGTACCAGTAAAAATGGTGTCTGTGGGTCCTGGTCGTGAACAAATGATTATGCGATAAGATGTGAATTAACACATCATTGGCAAGCGGCTTTTATCTGTTCCGGGGTAAAGCCGCTTTTTTTTACACTGTAAACTTTGAAGAAATTGCACTTCTCAATTCGTGTTTAGTAACCTAATCGCGCCTCCCTTCCCTCTTTATTTATCAATCAATAGATTAGAGCATATAACGCATTGTGCACGTTATTAGTACATCTCACTTGTTAAAGAAGCACGTTATTTAAGTTAATTGTTTGAATTAATGTTCTTTAACTGATTGCTTGATCACGATCTTCATCTGCAATTTGTTGAACTAGTGCTCAAAAAATCTAACCCGCTGTTTTTAGGATAGATGAGTTCCCCAACATCCAACCTAACAGCAGGTGATTCCCATGACGAAAAATCTTTTCCGCCTCAGTACGATAACTCTCGGTTTATGCATCAGTTCGTTCTCTTTTGCGCAATCCGATCTTCCGAACATTAAAATCCTTGCCACTGGTGGCACCATAGCTGGAGCAGGTCAATCTGCGACAGAGTCAAACTACACCGCAGGTAAAGTCGGTGTCGAATCATTGATTTCTGCCGTTCCGAGCATGACCAACATTGCCGATATTTCCGGAGAGCAAGTGGTCAGTATTGGTTCACAAGATATGAATGATGAGGTATGGCTTAAATTAGCCAAACGAGTCAACGAACTGCTCGCTCAAGATGATATTGACGGTATCGTCATTACTCATGGTACCGATACATTAGAGGAAACCGCTTACTTCCTTGATCTGACCGTCAAGAGCAAAAAGCCAGTCGTGATTGTCGGTGCAATGCGTCCTTCCACCGCAATGAGTGCTGATGGCCCAGTTAATTTATACAACGCCGTCGTGACAGCAACCGATGAAGATTCTGAAGGGCGCGGCGTGTTAGTCGCGATGAATGACACTATATTCGATGCGCGAGACGTAACTAAAACAAACACCACTTCCGTCAGTACTTTCCAGTCACCTAACTTTGGCCCTATCGGCTACATTCATAATAGCGATGCCAAATATCAACGAAGCCCAGAGCGTAAACACACCACAGAAACACCATTCGATGTATCAAAACTCAACACACTACCTAAAGTAGGCATTGTTTATAACTATGCAAATGCGTCGAGCTTACCAGTCAAAGCCTTTGTGGATGCGAAGTTTGACGGTATTGTAAGTGCTGGTGTGGGTAATGGTAACTTGTACCACACGGTCTTTGATGAGCTAGAAAAAGCGAGCAAAGATGGCCTTGTTGTTGTAAGAAGCTCCCGAACGCCTAGCGGCTCAACCACTTTGGATGCTGAAATTGATGACGACAAATATGGCTTTGTTGCCTCAGGCACACTAAACCCACAAAAAGCACGTATCTTACTGATGCTGTCACTTACTCAAACCAAAAACTATCAAGACATCCAAAAGATGTTCCAATACTATTAATTCTGTGTAAGGCATCTTTAGATGCACAAGAGGAGGCATTACTCGCCTCCTCTTGCACACGACAATGTTGGCGCCCCGTATTAACCAAACAAACGGCGTTTCATCCCTGCTTTTTCAAGAATACGCGTTGTGATCTCTTCCACAGATAGAGAGGACGTATTGATGTATGGGATCGCCTCTCTTCTAAACAACGCCTCTACGGTGTCTAGCTCCAACTTACACTGCTCAGTACTGGCGTAATCACTTCCAGACAAACGATTCTCACGGATTTCAGTCAAACGTTCAGGGTCGATAGTAAGCCCGAATAATTTATGACGATGGATCTCAAACTCAGGCAACAAGCGCATCATCTTCACGTCTTCCGCGATAAATGGATAGTTCACGACACGCAAACCAAACTGCATCGCCATATATAGGCTGGTGGGGGTTTTCCCGCTGCGCGATACTCCCAGCAGGATGATATCGGCTTGCTCCAACCCTTTTAGCGTGATGCCATCATCATGCGCCAATGTATATTCAATGGCCGCGATACGATCGAAATAGGTATCGGAATCTTTCCCCACACTGCGAGAACGCTGCAACTTGGGTTTTGGCGCCATCTGAATGTCGTCTTGCACTTTCTGTACAATGCTTTCCAACACATCGTAGCTGTATGCAGGCGCTTCCAGCAGCATTTCACGTACGTCTGGCACCACGATAGAGAAAAACACCAGAGGTTTGACGCCATTGCGTTGGTAGGAAGTTTCAATTTCTTTTACAACGTCAGCAACTTTGTCCTGGCTTTCTACGAACGGAAAGGTTTTTTCGTTAGGAATGAACGGAAATTGACCGAGAACAACATGCCCTAATGTCTCACATGTTATCGCCGTACCGTCAGAAACATAGAACACATCACGACTTTGGTTATTTATTTGCATTTCTGTTTAATTTTTCAAAATCTTTTGAGTAGGATGGTAAACATAATATTAATAAATCAGTTTGGCTTTCAGTTAGGTTCACCACAGCTTTAAAAATTCTTTTGAATTTTTTTCAGCCAGAACGTAATCGTTTGCCTTTGATATCAATCTAAATGAAGCAATGTATGGTCAAAGTGTAATAACAGCCAACATGCGATTGTTTAGAGCGATTTAAGTCCCCCTACTAAGCTGCAATGTTTCTGGAGAAAGACATGCAAAAGAACACCCTCTGGTTCAATGGCCTATCCATGGATGATGTCGACAAAGTCGGCGGTAAGAATGCTTCACTTGGCGAAATGGTTTCTAACCTAGCGAACGCAGGCGTTTCTGTACCAAATGGTTTTGCGACAACCTCATACGCGTTTAACCAATTCCTTGACCACGAAGGTTTGGATGAGCGTATTCACCAATTACTTGATGAACTAGACGTTGAGGATGTGGAAGCTCTGCGTAAGACAGGTGCAACCATCCGTCAATGGGTATTAGAGGCCCCTTTCCCTGCGGACCTTGAACAAGAAATCCGTGAAAACTACCAAGAACTGATTGAAGGCAACCCTGAGCTTTCAGTCGCAGTTCGTTCGTCTGCTACAGCAGAAGACCTGCCTGATGCTTCTTTTGCTGGTCAGCAAGAAACGTTTTTGAACGTGAAAGGCATCGATGCAGTACTAGAAGCAACTAAGCACGTTTACGCTTCTCTATTTAACGACCGTGCGATCTCTTACCGTGTACACCAAGGTTTCGACCATCGTGGTATCTCACTATCTGCGGGTATCCAACGTATGGTGCGTTCAGACAAAGCTTCTTCGGGTGTGATGTTTACGCTTGATACTGAGTCTGGTTTCGACCAAGTTGTCTTCATCACCTCTTCATGGGGCCTAGGTGAAATGGTCGTTCAAGGCGCAGTAAACCCTGATGAATTCTACGTTCATAAGCCAATGCTTGAAGCAGGTGAGCACCCGATCGTTAAGAAAACATTTGGTTCTAAGTTGATCAAAATGATCTACTCTGACAACCAAGAGATCGGCAAACAAGTTGATATCGTTGATACTTCTGATGAAGAGCGCAACACATTCTCACTGAACGACGAAGAGATCAAAGAGCTCGCCAAACAAGCGATGATCATCGAGAAGCACTACCAGCGTCCAATGGACATTGAGTGGGCAAAAGATGGCATCGACGGCAAGCTGTACATTGTTCAAGCGCGTCCTGAAACCGTATGTTCACAAACGGAACAAAACGTGATTGAGCGCTACGAGCTACAGAACAAAGCAGATGTTTTGATTGAAGGTCGTGCAATCGGTCAACGTATCGGTAAAGGTGCAGTACGTTTGGTTGACTCTCTGGACCAAATGTCATTGGTTCAAGAAGGTGATGTGTTAGTTACAGACATGACTGACCCAGACTGGGAACCAGTGATGAAGAAAGCTTCTGCTATTGTTACCAACCGTGGCGGACGTACTTGTCACGCAGCAATCATTGCTCGTGAACTTGGTATTCCTGCAATCGTTGGCTGTGGCGATGCGACAAGCAAACTGACTGATGGCGCAACAGTGACAGTATCTTGTGCAGAAGGCGAAACGGGTTACGTTTACCAAGGTGAACTTGAGTTTGATGTAAAACGCTCTTCTGTTGATGAACTGCCACTACTGCCGACCAAAGTGATGATGAATGTGGGGAACCCAGATCGCGCATTCGACTTTGCTCAGATTCCAAACGAAGGTGTTGGTCTTGCTCGTCTAGAGTTCATCATCAACAAGATGATCGGTATTCACCCGAAAGCATTACTTAACTTTGATGCGCAAAGCGATGAGCTAAAAGCAGAAATTAAACAGCGCATTCGTGGTTACAAAGATCCTATCGATTTCTACGTGAGCAAGCTGACTGAAGGCATCGCGACTATCGCTTCTGCTTTCTGGCCAAAACGCGTCATCGTTCGTATGTCTGACTTTAAGTCGAACGAATACAGCAACTTGGTTGGTGGTAATGCCTACGAACCGCATGAAGAAAACCCAATGCTCGGCTTCCGTGGTGCGTCTCGTTACATTTCTCCAGTGTTTGAAGATTGCTTCGAGTTAGAAACTCAAGCTATCAAGCGCGTTCGTAACGAAATGGGTCTGAAGAACGTTGAAATAATGATCCCATTCGTGCGTACACCAAGCGAAGCTGCATCAGTGATTGATTTGCTAGCGAAGTTTGATCTGCGCCGTGGCGACCAAGGTCTTAAAGTCATCATGATGTGTGAACTGCCATCCAACGCGGTACTTGCCGATGAGTTCTTGAAGTACTTTGACGGCTTCTCGATTGGTTCAAACGACATGACTCAGCTAACGCTTGGTCTGGACCGTGACTCTGGCGACGTTGCTCACCTATTTGATGAGCGTAACGCAGCAGTGAAAATCATGCTGAAAATGGCAATAGACGCAGCAACCAAAGCTGGTAAGTACGTGGGTATTTGTGGTCAGGGCCCATCAGATCATGAAGATTTGGCGGAATGGTTGATGGAGCAAGGCATCAGCTCTGTTTCACTAAACCCAGACACCGTTATCGATACTTGGTTACAGCTCGGTAAAGTTAGCAGCAAGTAACGCGCTAAAAACTCAAGCCCTCACACTCCCCTTGTGAGGGCTTTGTTATTCATACGTCATTTCGCAATCAGTTCGTGATTCCTCTCTCAAGATCGCCATTTAGTCAATTTCATTATCAAAGTCTGATGACCTAGAATGAATGATGTATCGACAACTCCAGAGAGAATTTGATGAAAAAGTCTATCGCACTCATTACCACATTGATGCTCCTAGCATCTCCCGCTTACGCAGATTGGGATGATATTTCCAACAAAATGTCTGAGCTAGGCGAAGCGGTTTCTGATACTGCGCAAGATGCTTGGGACGATACCAAAGCCTTTTCAAAACAAGCGTGGCAAGATTTCACGAACTGGTCCGAGGAAGCAATCAATACCGCGGGCGAGTGGACAGAAGCTAGTATCGAGAAAAGCAAAGAATGGATAGATGCAGCCGACAAGAAAATTGATGAACTGATGGAAGGTGACACGCCAGAAGAAGCTCGCCAAGCCGTAGACTTAATGGCGGATAGTGCTTTGCTCAAGTTGTTTAATGAAAAGCCGGAGGCCAAAGCCATTTACGACAACGCTTACGGCTACGCGGTCTTTGATTCTCGTAAATTGTCTTTATTGTTTCACACCAACTCAGGGTCAGGTGTCGCAGTCAATAAGGAAACAGAAAAACGCACTTATATGAATATGTTTGGTTTGGGCGTCGCACTTGGGGCTGGCGGCAAGTTTTACCAACAAGTGATTCTGTTTGAAAGCAAAGAAGACTTTGATACGTTCGTCAACGAAGGATGGGAAGCGACCAGTGAAGCCTCTGCTGTAGCTGGCGAAGACTCAGAGCAACTTTCAAAGCAATTTAACAGTGGCGTCGCCGTTTATCAGTTGAATGCAAAAGGCTTGCTCATCGATGCCAACGTGTCTGGTTCTAAATATTGGGTTAACGAAGAGCTCACCAACTCGCAGTAACGCATAGCAACTAATTGCTTAAACAGAACGGTTGTTATGCACCCTTATCAATAAGTTAACGCAGCTATGACTCCTCAAAACTGAGTACTTGTGCAACTTTCTCATGGGAAGTCACCAGAAGATGGTGACTTCCCTTTCTCGTTGGATGGCTTTTCGTTATGCTTGCCCAAAACCATCTGCGATTCGGTATCCCATGCCTGACAATAACTTTAATAATCTGCTGGCAGAAGCAATTTCTGCTCTTAATACGCCTAACTTTACTCCTAAGCTTATGCGTGTCATTCGCACTCTTTTTCATTTTGATTGCGCGGTTATTTTAGGTTATCGAGAAGGTAAACATCCTATTTATCTCTACGACTCGATTGAGAACGAGCGAGAGTTACTTTTTCAACGCTACCTTACTGACTCATTTCAAAATGACCCTTTTTTTCTCAAACTAAACGAGACAAAGCAACAAGGCGTATTTACGCTCAAAGACGTAGCACGCAAAGGCGTAGATTTTACTTCCTACTGCGAACAGTTCTACCATCAGACAGGGTGGAAAGACGAACTGAGCATGCTAGTCGAAGTCGAACCTGGCCGTTGGGTCATGCTGTACTTCGGGTATATGAATGATGGAAAATACTTTTCTCAACAGCAAATCAATAAATTAAAGCCCTACTTCCCGATAATTCAATCGCTTTGTCAGCAGCACTGGAAACAAACGGAGTTTACCTTTTCTGAGCCTGTTTTTGCCCAGAGTGCTTATTCTGGCAGTATGCGATTGGCCATTGAGCAAGCTTTAGCAACATTTGGCGTAGAATCACTCACTCGTCGCGAGCAAGAGGTGGCTTCACTTCTCGCTCAAGGGTTTGACACCAAAGAAATTGCCGCGCGGTTACACTTAGTGCAAGGCACAGTCAAAAATCATCGAAAACGCATTTACTCGCAGTTAAATGTGTCTTCATTGAGTGAGTTATTCCAGCTTTTCCTCAATCACCTCATTCTCCATTCAAGATAAAAAACTGTCCCTTAAGGGATATATCGACAAAAGGTGTCGCGTTTTAGTCTGAATACAACAACCACTAAGACAGACAAAAAGAATGACGACACCATTACTGCAAGATTTACAAGATCGTGGCTTGATCGCACAAGCCAGCGATTTGGAAGAAATTCAGACACTTCTCTCACAGCCACAAACCGTTTACTGCGGCTTCGATCCTACAGCAGGCAGCTTGCACATCGGCCACCTCGTGCCTTTGATTATGCTTAAGCGCTTTCAAGATGCCGGACACCAGGCTATAGCCTTGATTGGCGGTGCAACGGGCATGATTGGCGACCCAAGCTTTAAAGCGACCGAGCGCAGTCTGAATTCTTCAGAAATCGTCTCAGGTTGGGTTAACGATCTTTCGAATCAAATTCAGCAGTTGATGAATCACCAACTGGCCAAGCCAATGATCATGGTGAACAACGCTGACTGGGTGAAAGCGATCAACGTCATCGACTTCTTCCGCGATGTAGGTAAGCACTTCTCGATCAATACCATGATCAACCGAGAGTCGGTAAAACAACGCCTGCAACGACCTGACCAAGGTATCTCCTTCACCGAATTTAGCTACGCTCTGCTGCAATCGTACGATTTTGCCGAGCTAAACCGTCAATACGGTTGCCGTCTGCAAATCGGTGGCAATGACCAATGGGGAAACATCGTCAGCGGGATCGATTTAACTCGTCGCCAAAATGGTGAGCAAGTATTTGGCTTAACTCTGCCGCTGATCACGAAATCCGATGGCACCAAATTTGGCAAAACCGAAGGCGGCGCAGTATGGCTAGATCCTAGCAAAACCTCGCCTTACGCCTTCTACCAGTTCTGGCTTGGCGCAGAAGACGCCGACGTTTACCACTTCTTGCGTTACTACACGTTCTTGAGCTGCGAAGAAATTGCCAGCATTGAAGCGCAAGACCAAGCAAGCCAAGGCAAGCCGCAAGCACAACGTATTCTCGCTGAGGAAATGACGCGATTTGTTCATGGCGAAGAAGGTCTAGCCAGTGCCGAACGCATCACGCAAGCTTTATTCAGCGGTAATGTGCAACAACTGAGTTTGGGTGAATTAAAACAGTTGGAGTTAGATGGTTTACCAAGCATTGAGAGCGCACAACAAGATTTGGTTGAGCTGTTGATTGAGTCGGGCTTAGCAAGCTCAAAGCGTGTTGCACGCGAACACATCAGCAACAACGCCATCAGTGTAAACGGAGAAAAAGTGTCGGCTGATAACCCGAGTTTAAGCTTCCCACTGTTTGACCAATACTGGTTACTGCAACGCGGTAAAAAGCACTTCTGCCTCGTAAAGCGTGCCGCTTAACAAAGCATTGGAGTGACACCTCACAAGGCAAATTGATATAGCGAGTTAACTGACAAGACTTTATAAGGTTAGCTCGCTCTAGTATCGGCTGTGCATACCAAAATGATGAGACATTCCATCTTCCATTCGGCCGCCTTTCCAGCCACCAGCACCGAATAAATTAAGCACATCTTGAGCGGTATAATCGGCACCAGAAAAGAAGTCATTCGCCACATCAGAGCGGATGGCTTGCAACTCTGGTTGATTTTCCAAATCAAGATCTTGCGGATTCGCGAACAACGCCAACGCAATTTTTTGTTGGCACGAGCTTAACTCGCAAGTGCTCGTCTTTACCTGACCGACGGAAAAGTACTCACGACTGCCGTATCCCACCACCAATCTGGTACTCATTAGTTTAATCACTTTCTTAATGCGGCGACGTTGTATAAATCTCAACATGTTGAAGCCCTTATTTATATTTCGATAATTAATAATAAGTTTTGTATACCACACATCAATACTCTAGAGTGTCAGGGTTTAGCACGGCGCTCAAAGAGTATGGAGTTCAAGAGTGAAAATTGACGATCTAAAACTGTTCACCAAAGTCGTCCAACTTGGCAGCTTTACAGCGGCAGCCAATGCTTTGGACTTGCCACGAGCAAATGTTAGCCGACGCATTGGAGAACTGGAACGTTACCTCGGAACACAACTTTTTCACCGCACCACTCGCAGCCTTTCGCTGACAAACAAAGGCGATGCCTACTACCAAGATCTGCAAAAAGTGCTCACCTTGCTTGATTCGGCAAACCAGCAAGCCAGTAACGAAAGCATCGAGGTCAGAGGCAAAATCAAACTTGGCCTTCTGCCAGAAACCTATGAACCTCTTCAACCCATTTTGTTTGAATTTCAGGATCAATACCCGCAGGTTGAGCTCGACATTCGCAATATCAACAATGGCTTTATTGATATGTTTCAGCAGGGGTTGGACATCGCGCTGCACGGCGGCATGCTGTTTGATTCAGACATTGTCGCCAGAAAGATCTTAACGCTAGACCGATGTGTCGTTGCCTCACCGAACTATCTTCAAACTCACGGCACGCCCGCTACATTAGAAGAGTTGAGTGATCATCAGTGCATTTGTTTTCGTTGGCCAAATGGCAATGTCGACAACCTTTGGCACTTTCAGGAACAAAACGTAGCGCTCAAACCGAAACTCATTTCCAACAACATCGGCTTTATCAAAAGCTCCACAGTGCTTGACCGCGGCATCAGTTATATCCCAAAACTGTTGGTAAAAAATGAGCTCGAATCCGGTGCATTGGTGCAAGTATTGTCTCAATATGCCGTCACAGAAGAAACGGGGTGGTTACTCTACCCTAAGCCGAAAACGCTGAACCAAGCTAGCCGGTTACTTATTGAACATTTGTGCAATAAAATCCCAAAACTTTTGTAGCTTGCATTTATTGTCATAAAATTCGTGACATTGAATCATGCGTACGCATGATTATCTGAACATCTGTGAATTATAAGATGGCGCCGAAATTATGGAGCCATCTTATGAATCATCAAATTAAAACCGCCGCGCTGAGCACTATCGCGCTCTCTCTACTCGGCTGTAATCAAACTCAACCTCAGGTTGAGGAGCCTAGCGCATCCAGACCCGTTCAAGTGATTGAAGTCAACGAAAGGAATGAAGAACTCAACAAATCATTCAGCGGGATCGTAAAAGCAAAAGAAACCGCCTCACTCTCTTTTCGTGTACCTGGCACCGTGGAAAGCGTGTTCGTAAATAAAGGCAGCGTGGTAGAAAAAGGCCAAGTCATTGCCACGCTGGACAAGCACGATTACCAAGTCTCACTAGAAGAATTACAAGCGCGCATGTTAGAAGCGCAATCAGCACACAAACTCGCGAAAGCCGAGTTAAAGCGCGTAAAACAAGCAACTTCTGATGATGCCATTGCCAGCGTAAACTTAGATCGAGCCATCAGCAGCTACGAACGTAGCGTCTCTGCCGTCAAAGTGGTTGAGAAAAACATCCAACGTGCAAAAGATGCCCTACGTTACACCACTCTACGTGCGCCATTCCCTGGCATTGTTGCCGACGTTTCTATTGATCCACATGAGCAAACCTTGCCGGGTGGCAGTGTTGTGTCAATTCAGCAAGAAGGCAGCTGGGAAGTCGACATCGACGTGCCGGAAAATATGATTGCGCAATTCGCACTAGGTCAGCCAGCATCGTTGACTTGGTATGATTCGGAGCAATCCTACCGAGCAACCGTGGCAGAAATCGCGCCGAAGAAGCACCTGCTCAAACAAACCTATACCGTCACGCTAGACATCGATTCGATTTCCAGTGCGCTATTCAACGGTAAAGCAGTCACGGTTAATACCGCGCTCAACACCAGTCACTCAAGCCATTGCTTTCCTTACTCTGCAATTTTGGGTGAGAAACAAACTCTACACGTGAATGTGGTTCGTGATGCGGTTATTCATTCAGAGCCGGTCAACCTTGACTCTATCGACGCATACCAAGCGTGTGTGACCGGAAGTTTTGAGCAAGGCGATTATGTGGTGATCAGCGGTAGCCATTATCTGAGCGAGGGCGATGCCGCCCCAAACCTGACCATCAAGACGTTGTAGGTGCGAATCCATGATCAATTTAGCTGAATTCGCGATTCGCCAACGTAAGTTCGTTCTGTTCTTTATCGTATTGAGCGTGATCGCTGGCATCTATTCTTACTTCGACTTAGGCAAGTTGGAAGACCCGAGCTTTACGGTAAAAACTGCGGTAGTCGTGACCCTTTATCCGGGTGCATCTGCCGAAGAAGTCGAGCACCAAGTCACCGATACCGTGGAAACCAAGTTGCAGGAAATGGCAGAGTTGGATCGCTTGCGCTCATTGTCTCGCCCAGGTTTGTCTATGGTCTTTGTTGACCTCAAAGAGAGCCTTAACTCCAAAGCACTTCCGCAGGAATGGGACTTATTGAGACGCAAAGTGGACGATGTAAAACTGCAGCTGCCTTCCAGCGCGCAGATCAGCGTAGTACAAGACGAGTTCTCTGAAGTCTACGGCATGCTTTTCTCTATCCACAGCACAGATGCTGCGCCAGAAGAGTTGCGTCGCTACGCCGAAGAGCTGCAACGCCAAATCAAAGCCGTCGACGGCATCAAAAAGATCGAGCTACACGGCGTTCAACCTCGCGTTGTGCACATCGATATGCCAGACGAGCGCTTGGCTCAATATGGTTTGTCGATCGCACAAGTTTGGAACCAACTGAGCACACAAAACAGCACGTTCGAAGCGGGAAAATTCGATGCAGGTACAGAACGTATTCGTATTGCGCAAACCAGTGAGTTTCAGTCTCTAGAAGACATTCGCAATTTAATCATCAATGGTGGCACCGGCGAGTTTGGCTCGGGGTTGATTCGCCTTGGTGACATCGCCGACATCACCATGGGTTATCAAACACCAGCATTGGCAGAAAACCGCTACAACGGAGAGCCCGCTGTCACCTTGGCGGTGAGCCCAGTTCAAGGCATTAACGTGGTGTCACTTGGCGATACGATTCAAGACATCATCGCTAACTACCAAGCATCACTGCCGCTGGGTGTCGACATCTCGACCGTTGCTTATCAACCTGAAGAAGTACAAAAGTCTATCGACGACTTTGTTGGCAACCTGCTTGAAAGTGTCGCGATTGTTTTTGTGGTGTTGTTGGTCTTCATGGGTTTTAAGAGTGCAACCATCGTTGGCGCAAGCTTGCTCCTGACGATTTTGCTCACGCTTGTATACATGAACATCGCCAGCATCGATTTGCACCGTGTCTCGCTAGGTACGTTTATTCTCGCACTGGGCATGTTGGTGGATAACGCCATTGTGATCACCGATATGATGATCGCCAAGCTCAACAAAGGTATCGAGCGAACTCGCGCCGCGATTGATTCCGTCAAAGAAACCGCTGTGCCACTTTTAGGCGCAACTGTCATCGCGATTATGGGCGCAAGCCCAGTGTTGTTCTCCAAAACCGACTCCGCCGAGTTTGCGAGCTCTGTGTTCTACATTGTGGCATCGTCACTGTTGCTTTCATGGATCGTCGCGATGACGTTTACGGTATTAATGGCGTGGATGTTCATCAAGCCAAAAGCTAACAGCGAAGAGACCAAACCGAGCCGTTATAAACAGTTGGTATTCTGGACGGTGGACAACCCGCGTAAAGCATTAGCCGCTTTGGTTCCGTTGATTTTAGTCACCGCCGTGGCAATCCCGTATGTGGCCGTGAACTTTATTCCTCAGTCGGATCGCTCAATTGTGTTTCTCGATTACTGGCTACCCAATGGTGCCAAGATTGAACAAACCTCGGCAGACATGCGTAAAGTTGAAGAATGGTTGGTCGCACAACCAGAAGTGGAAAGTATCTCTAGCTATGTCGGCACCAGTGCACCTCGCTTCTCGGTAACGGTAGAGCCTGAGCCGCTCGACCCTGCCTACGGGCAGATTCTGATCAACACCAAAGACTACGAGAGCATCAGTTACTTGGTGACGCGTGGTGATGATTGGCTGAAAGAGGCGTTTCCGGATGCCGAACCTCGCTTCCGAGCACTGAAGTTGGCAACCAAAGATAAGTTCGCGGTTGAGGTGCGTTTTTCTGGTCCGGATGAAACCGTATTACATCAACTAGCGGCGGAAGCGAAAACGATTTTTGCTTCAAACCCTGATGCAAAATACATTCGCGATGATTGGCGCCAAGAAAGCAAAGTGCTCAAGCCGATTCTAAACCAAGACAAAATGCGTCAAGCAGGAATTAACCGCGCCGATGTCGCTTTCGCGCTAAAACGCGCATCAGACGGCATGCCGCTCGGACAAATGAACCTGAATGATGAGTTGATTCCAATTCAGTTACGTGGCACATCGCAAAACATGGCGTCACTAGAAACGCTACCTGTGCGCTCTCTACTTGGCTTTAACAGCGTTCCGCTTGGTCAAGTGGTGGATGGATTCGAACTGGTCACCGAAGAGAGCATGATTTGGCGACGCGACCGCGTGAAAACCATCACGGTTCAAGCGGGTGTGAGTCGAGACTCCACACCAGCGAATGTAAGAAATGCCATTAAAGATCAGGTTGAAGCTATCCAACTTCCGGCGGGTTACAGCATGGAATGGGGAGGCGAATATTACGATGAAGACAAAGCGGTCACCGACATCATGAAGCAGCAACCAAAAGCAATGCTGATCATGGTGATCATTTTAGTCGCGATGTTCAACGGCTTTAAGCAACCAATCATCATCCTCGCAACGCTACCACTGGCAGCATCAGGGGCTGTGTTTGCTCTGCTTGGATTCGATAAACCATTTGGCTTTATGGCGCTGATCGGAGCTATCACGCTGACCGGGATGATCATCAAAAATGGCATCGTACTAATGGATCAAATTGAGCTCGAACGCGCAAATGGCATGAGCTTGTCTGACGCCATCAAAGAAGCCACAGTCAACCGTACTATGGCCATTTCTATGGGTGCGTTAACGACCGCGCTCGGCATGATCCCGCTGCTGTCAGATCTGCTGTTTGACCAAATGGCGGCAACCATCATCGGAGGCTTGGCAGCCGCAACCATATTGTCACTGTTTGTCATGCCTGCGCTGTATCGCCTTGCTTACAAAGAAAAAGCACCATCCACACAAACCAACGCTGAGCTAGAGGAGGCGTCATCGTGAAAAAATTCATTCTAACGCCTGTCGTTCTAGCCCTAAGTTTAGCGGGCTGTGCAGTGGGCCCCGACTACCAAGCAGCGACCACCAGCATGGCAGAAACCTACTTGAACGCCGAAAATGCAGGGTTGAGTACCGATTCACAACCCGTTGAGTTTTGGTGGACTAAGTTTCACGATCCGGTGTTGAATCAAATGGTTCAAGACATGCAGAGCCAAAACATTCCGCTGAAAGTGGCGGCCGAGCGGGTGAAAATGGCCAACAACTATAAAACCATGGTGGAGTCATTCAAGGTTCCGACAATTAATCTCGGTGCGGGTTACATGAACTATCAGTTCAGTAAAAATGACTCTTCACTCGGTCCGATATTGAATCCACTCAGTGATTCCGTGTCGGGTCTGCCACCTCAAATTGGTAACGTCACCCTAATGGATAATCAGCACGATGGCGTATTTGCAGGCGCGAGTATAGCTTGGGAGGCTGATCTGTTTGGGCGCATCGACCGCCAAGCGAACGCGGCGCAAATTCGTCTCGAACAAGCTCAGATTTATCAAAGCGGCTTGAACACGGTGATCACGGCGGATTTGATTCACAACTACTTGCAATACCAAGGCGCGAGTGAGCGCCTTGAATTGGCAAAGTCGAACTTAGAAGATCAACGACGCACACTCGACCTCGTCGGAAAAGTCGTGCGCAGCGGCTACGGTTCTGATCTCGATTTAGCCCAAGCAAAGGCCACACTTGCGGCAATGGAATCGCTCGTTCCGCAGTTAGAGATTGCCCAACAAGCGCACAAACATCGTTTAGCAGTATTGCTTGGTGAGCCGCTAACGCAAGTCGAAATCCGTCTGTCTAAGCAACATAGTGTACCTGTCATGCAAGACATGGTGCCGGTCGGTTTACCTTCCGATCTGTTGAAACGTCGTACCGATATTCGCTTAGCCGAGCGCGAAATGGCCGCGCTCAATGAAGAGTTAGCAGCAAGCGTTGCTGATCAATATCCGAAGTTCTTTTTGACGGGCGCTCCGGGGTTGTCTGCGTCAAGCTTTGACGATCTTTTCAGTAGCGATTCTTTCGGTTGGATGGGCGCGGCAGGCGTAAGCTGGAACTTGTTCGATGGGGGTCGTGGCGAGGCAATTGAAGCCATCAACCAAGCGCGTTTTGATTCGGCGACATTGTCTTATCAACATACGGTCGAGGCGGCTTTGGCAGAAACCGAATCCTCGCTGTTTGCTTATGGTCGCAGCCAAGAAAATCAGCGTCGAATCGATGAGGCATTGAAAGCCACCAATAACGCCGTCAACAAAGCCAAGTCATTGTACCGAGCTGGCTTGATTGATCACTTATCGGTTTTAGATGCGCAACGTCAGCAACGCATGATGCAAGATCAGCGAGTCGCAGCAAAGTTACAAACCGCACAAGCTACGATTGCGCTCTACAAATCACTTGGTGGTGATTGGACGCTACAACCAGAAGCACAACCCGAAACGAATGCCAAACGTTAGGTTTCTTACAAGCCTCACACCTTTGCATCATAACGGATGCCGTTAAATCGGTTAAAAAGAGGCCACTTAGATGGCCTCTTAGTTTGTGAGGCAAATATTTCTACCACCTATACCCTCTCTCGGTTGTATAATGCATGCTCTGAAATATTTTGTTACGTTACTTCGGTAACCCTTGGATTACAACATGAACAACAGCAGATGGGTCGGCTTTATAGGCGGCACGATTGTCTTACTTAGTACCTTTATCCTCTTCGGATCTTCCGTCCACGCTGCTTGGTACCGAATCCCTGCGGAAGCCATTCATGGTATCGCCTTCACTCTGGCTTTTGGTTTAGGGTTAAACAGCCTACTGGCGTACGCGACGGCAATGCTTACTCTCGCAGCGCTATTCTACATAGGTTTTGTTGTTGGCTACCGTATTCATCAGAAACTTAAATAACCTTCTGTCTCAACCTGAGCTTAATAACGGATACTTAATAACTAAAAAGGGAGCAAAGGCCCCCTTCCCAGATATCAGCATATAGATGTTCTATGCCCGTTTTAATCATTGAGGTGGTATACCCTCAACGACTGTTGCATGCCTAAAACATCATCACCTAAATACTCAACCGTCATTGGAACGTTGGTCAGCAGAGTAAAACTGGAGTCACTGAACCTTCCATCAACATCACTTTCCAAATGAACAAAAAACGTAGGCTTGTCAGCAATCAATGTAATTTGGCTTCCTTCAATAGAGACATCAATATTGGCTTTTGCCATAGGCAAAGTTTTCAGCTCATGAGTGCAAAACCATGTGTTGCTTATTCTGTCTTCACCGATTTGCGCTTCAACATAGAAGAAGCCTGACGTAAGCTCATCCTTCTCAACCGATTCATCCAATTGCCACAAAATCGTATTGCTGTCTGCTATGACCGTTTGTTCTAAGCTCCAACATTGCTTTTCTTCCCCTTGCCAATCTACCCACTTGAGCAGTGCGTTGACGCTTGCGGGCTCTTTGGCATCATTGAGCAAATGCAGGCTCAACTTGCCTGTATGCTCGGAAAATACCAAATACTGCGGCGCAAAAAAGCGTTTTGCATGGTAGTGCAACTGCTTCCAACGACCACTGTATTCCAAGCTAGACCAAGAACTGACAGGCCAGTTGTCGTTGAGTTGCCAATACAACATGCCGCGACAAACTGGAGAAATGGCGCGCCAATGATCGCACGCAGTTTTGATCGCGATTGCCTGCTGAACTTGGCTTAAATACAGCATGTTCTCGAATCCAGAAGGAAAACGAAAATAACGCGTGAACATCTCTGTGATGATACTGTTACCACGAGGATTCTTCTGATGTTGTTCAAAGGTTAGGGACGTGATATTCCAATCTTGCTCCGGGACAAACTGCTTAACTTCTGCAAAAGATGGCCAAGATTGAAAACCAAACTCAGAGCAAAAACGAGGATTCACGTCAAGGTAGGCATTGAATGATTTTCCTGAGTGCCAAACGTCCCAAAAGTGCATATCGCCTTTACTATCATCATGCCACGCGTCACCGAAATCCAGTTCACCATTACACGGGGAACTTGGCCAGAAACGACGAACGCTATCTTGTTCGGTAATCACCTGCTCAATCATGCGGTTGAGGCGATCGTAGTTAACCGTGTATTTGACTTTATTGTGCTTGGATTCTTCATACCAACCAATGGCACCAATCACTTCATTATCACCACACCAAAGTGCTATTGATGGGTGCTCCTTAAGCCTCGAGATTTGGTATCGAAGCTCATCTTCGACCTCTTTTAAGAAGTCATTATCAGATGGATACAGTGAACATGCGAACATCATGTCTTGCCACACCAACAAGCCGAGCTCATCACACAGATTGTAAAAGATCGCGCTCTCATACTGACCACCGCCCCATACCCGAATCATGTTCATGTTAGCATCAACCGCACTTTGCAAAAGGTTGCGATAACGTGTTTCGCATTCTCGCCCCGGCATTGCGTCAACAGGGATCCAGTTGGCACCTTTGGCATTAATTGGTACGCCATTGACGATGAATTCCATCGCAGAGCCATGTTCATCAGCTTGGTTATTTAGGGTTAACTGACGCAAACCAACGTTGCGCGTTAACTTTTGCTCTCTGCAAGAAATGGTAATGGGGTAAAGATAAGCTTCGCCATAACCTGATGGCCACCAGCGTTGAGGCTCCGAAATGTGGAACTGGCAGTGATAGTGGCCACTTCCTTTTGTTTGAATACATTGACGCTCACCATTAAATTCAACAATCAGTTCATGGCGTTGACTGTCCGTTTCCACTTCAACTACTACATCAAGAAACACACTCTCATCGGCTTGCCATTGCTGCTCTGTCGAGAAGCCTTTGAGCCAAAGCTCATTCACAATGTCGATTTGAATGGGGTCGTAAATACCCGATACCATCAAGCAAATGCCCCAGTCCCATCCGGAATGACATTGCGTTTTTCGGATCAAATTCATGTGCGGAATTTGATTATTTCCCATTGCGGAAGGGATTGGGAAAGGCAATTTTTTAGCACGTTCCACACCTTCTATATCGACTCTTGCGAATTGAACAAGAACAGTATTTATGCCCTGTTTTAAATAAGGTTTGATATCAACTCGTTGTTGAGTAAACATGTTGCTGCAAGTTAGTGCTAACTCACCATTAATATAGAAGGTTGCCAAGGTATCGACACGAGTTAGCGTCATCCAAACTTGCTTGGCAGACAACGTAAACGCGTCGACTTCAAACTCACGCGAGATATGCCACTCACACTCTTCAATCCAACGAACTTTGTTTTCATTATCGGCAAAATAAGGATCCGGAATGCGCTCTGCTTGTAAAAGCGCCGAAATATTATCGCCCGGAATAGACATTGGAATTTCAATATCGGGACGCTGTGGCGAGGTAAGTAACCACTGTCCATTAAGTTCGAAGTGAGCCATTGAGTAAACCTCAGTTTGGAGAAGAAACATGTTTGCTCAATGTAATCCTGAGTAATCCATGCAAAAACAAGGGAAATGTTATTTACATACGAAATGCGGTGCACTTCACGTAAAAACACTTTCCTTTGATCTCTACCCAAAAATCAGCAACTTGGCTAACCTGTTAAAAATTAATCGAAATCTAAGGTTATATTTGCAACTTCGACATGTTAACATCATCGGCTTTTTGAACATCCTCACACTTTTCGTCGAAACGATGTGAGGGGAAATGCACGGCTTCATAGCCCTAAAAAGCGAAGTAATTATGTCAAATATGACGAATGCCGCCTCCCACACAGCGCCTATTCAGGATGCTGACTATTCTGCTATTCATCCCCCATCTCTGCTCAAGCGCCTCGAACTCACCAATCCTGTCTTTTGGTTAAGTGGTAGCTTCCTCACTCTATTCGTTTTACTTGCCCTAACGAATACCGACTCTCTAACCGCAATGGTTAACACCGGCTTCGGCTTTGCTACTAAATATTTCGGAGCTTACTGGCAAGTACTGCTTCTTCTGAATTTCCTTATTGGTTTGGCTCTTGCGTTTGGTCGCACTGGTTATGTGCGTCTAGGTGGTCTAGCGAAACCTGATATTGATAACTTTAAATGGTTGTCAATTGTACTCTGTACCCTACTTGCAGGTGGTGGTGTGTTCTGGGCCGCTGCTGAGCCTATCGCGCACTTTGTGACTGCCCCACCTTTATACGGTGAAGCCTCTCCGAAAACTGCCGCAATCAATGCTCTATCTCAGTCTTTTATGCACTGGGGCTTCTTAGCTTGGGCGATCCTTGGTGGTCTATCTTCCATTGTCTTAATGCACTTGCATTACGATAAAGGCCTGCCTCTTAAGCCGCGTACTCTGCTTTACCCTGTGTTTGGCGATAAAGCCATTAAAGGCTGGATTGGTGATGTTGCTGACGCATGTAGCATTATTGCCGTAGCAGCAGGAACAATCGGCCCTATCGGCTTCTTAGGTTTACAAATTAGCTACGCGCTAAACTCATTGTTTGGCCTGCCAGATACGTTCGTAACTCAAAGCATGGTTATCATGGCAGCGATCCTGATGTATACCCTTTCCGCACTAAGCGGTTTGAGCAAAGGTATTCAAATCGTCAGTCGTTACAACATTATTTTGTCTGTGCTGTTAATTGGTTACATCCTGTTCTTTGGACCGACAAGCTTTATTGTTGATGGCTACGTACAAGGCGTTGGTCGCATGGTAGATAACTTCTTCCCAATGGCGCTTTACCGTGGTGATACGGGCTGGCTAAGCTGGTGGACAGTATTCTTCTGGGGTTGGTTTATCGGTTATGGCCCAATGATGGCGATCTTCATTGCTCGTATCTCTCGTGGTCGTACAATTCGCCAGCTGATCATGTCTATTAGTATCGCAGCACCGCTGATTACTTGCTTCTGGTTTAGTATTGTTGGCGGTAGTGGCCTTGCGTTTGAGCTTGATAACCCTGGCTTGATTTCATCTGCGTTTGAAGGCTTTAACTTGCCTGCAGCACTGCTAGCGATTACCGGTGAATTACCTTACCCAATGATCATTTCGGTTCTGTTCCTGATCTTAACGACAACATTTATCGTGACGACGGGTGACTCAATGACTTACACAATCAGTGTAGTAATGACGGGCTCAACAGAACCAAACGCAGTGATTCGCTCATTCTGGGGCTTGATGATGGGTATTGTCGCTATTGCGCTTATCTCAATGGGCTCTGGTGGTATTTCTGCATTGCAGTCTTTCATTGTGATTACCGCCGTGCCTGTGTCTTTCATTTTGCTACCAAGCATTTGGAAAGCGCCTGGCATCGCAAGTAAAATGGCAAAAGAGCAAGGACTAGTTTAAACCGCCTCTCTAACCAATATGCGAAAAAGAGCCCTTCATTGGGCTCTTTTTAATTCTGCACTTTATCCTACGCTATCAATGCGAATCATCACTGCATCTGGACGCCAATACTCGAATTCGCAGTCCATTAATTTGCCATCTTGTTTGTAGTTTACTCGACGAATTTTCAGAACCGGCTGTCCTTCAGCCAAGTTCAACGCTTTAGCGACATGAGCAGGTGCTGACGTTGGAATCACATCAAAACGAGAGCGCTTTGTCTCGTAGCCATACTTCTCACGATAAATACCCGTCAGTGACATGATGAGGTTCTCGGACAATATACCTTCAAACAGTGCTGATTTGAGTATATTTTCAACAAACAATACCGCTCGCCCATCAATAAAACGTAACCGTTCAATCACATAAATTGGGGTAATTCGCTCAACCTCTAACGATTTTGCATACTCACCTGCGGCCATTTCACTTCGCACGTTGAGTAACTTGGTTTCTGCAATACGATGCTGCTCTCGAATCATTTGATGGAAGTGAGAACGAGACAACGGGTTGTAACAGATCCGCTCCGGAGATACATACCAGCCACGACGCTCTTCTCGGTAGATCAGGCCTTCAGTTTCTAAAGACACCAATGCATCTTTGATAGTGATTCGAGTCGTAGAAAATAGCTCACTGAGCTCCCTTTCTGATGGCAGCTTTTGCCCTTCCGACATGATGCCGGAAAGAATCTGCTGCTTTAAGCTGCTTCTAATTTTTCCTAATTGGGTACCAAATTGGCTGGTGCCTGTCGCTCTCATTCTGATCTAGTCCAACGATAATTTGATGAACAACATAAGGCGTGTGCGTAACAAAAATATGACATTAATCAACAGAACACATACCGAGCGTATGAAATATAAGTGCCATAGAAATTAATAAAAACTGTCAAATTACTTGCTCTAAATCGTCACATTCCATCCATAGCATACAAAGCGAACTTACTGACCTAGTCCAGAAGGATGGAGACAATGAAAACTTTGCTAAGTCGTTCAATTACTGCACCAGCGGCAATCATCGCGGTAACGCTCGCAGCACCAACAGTAGCGAAAGAAGCCGATATTGAGTCATTGGTTACCGCAGCACAAAAAGAAGGGGCGGTTTACAGTGTAGGTATGCCTGACAGTTGGGCGAACTGGAAAGACACTTGGGCTGATTTAAAGTCAAACTACAACCTTAAGCACCAAGACACAGATATGAGCTCGGCTCAAGAAATCGCAAAATTCGAAGCTGAGAAGAAAAACGCGACCGCAGACATTGGTGACGTAGGCTTTGCCTTCGCACGTGTAGCGGTTAAAAAAGGCGTCACTCAGCCATATAAACCAACAACTTGGAATGACATTCCAGATTGGGCAAAAGACGAAGATGGTCATTGGGCACTTGCTTACACTGGCACTATTTCTTTTATCTCCAACAATAACCTCGTAAAAGACGCGCCAAAAACGTGGGATGACCTATTAAAAGGCGACTACAAAGTGACCGTAGGTGACGTCGGCGTAGCAGCACAGGCAAACAACGCGGTTCTCGCCGCAGCGTTCGCCAACGGTGGGGACGAATCCAACCTCAAGCCTGCGCTCAAGTTCTTTTCTGAACTCGCGAAGCAAGGTCGTCTTTCATTTACTGATCCGAACATCGCCAACCTAGAAAAAGGCGAAGTGGAAGTGGCGATCATGTGGGACTTCAATGCGTTGAACTATCGCGACAAAATTGACCGCGATCGCTTTACAGTGAGCATTCCTCAAGATGGCTCTGTGATTTCTGGTTATACAACCATAATCAATAAATATGCGAAGAACCCTAATGCAGCAAAACTTGCTCGTGAGTACATCTTCAGCGATCAAGGGCAAATCAACTTAGCAGAAGGTTATGCGCGTCCAATCCGCACCAACATCACACTGCCTCAAGCAGTGCAAGACAAGCTAATTGCTAACGACCAATACAGCAATGTTCACCCAGTGACTGACTTCTCAGCTTGGGAAAAGTCCGCGCGTAAGCTGCCACGTCAATGGCAAGAAAGTGTCTTAATCCACCAGCAATAAGAGTAAGTCGTTATGAGCAATAAGGTCATCCTTGTTGTTCTAGATGGACTGAACTATCAGGTAGCCCGTGATTGTATGGGCTACCTCAATGGTCTTCTAGAACAAAGTCGTTCCCAACAAGAAACTCGCGCAACGCTTTATCCTGTGCAATGTGAGCTGCCCTCTATGTCTCGCCCACTTTATGAGTGCATTTTAACGGGCGTTCGCCCTGTAGAAAGCGGCATCGTAAACAACAATATCGTTCGTCTATCCAAACACGATTCCATTTTCAGTTTGGCAAAAGCCCAAGGCAAAGTGACCGCTGCGGCTGCCTACCACTGGGTAAGTGAGCTTTATAATCGCGCGCCATTTGAACCAGCTCGCGATCGTTTCACGCATGATGAAACCCTGAATATCCAGCACGGCTGCTTTTACCATTGGGATCATTATCCTGATGAAGCCTTGTTCCTGGACGCAGAGTATTTACGTCGAAACTATCAACCTGATTTCTTACTGATCCACCCGATGAATATCGACGATACAGGACATAAGTTTGGCCTAGACTCTCGCCAATACCGCAATTGTGCGCGAGGTGCAGACATTATTCTTTCCAACTACATCGAACAATGGCTTGCTGATGGGTATCAAATCATTGTGACCAGCGATCATGGCATGAACAACGATCTTTCTCACGGTGGGATTTTACCTGAAGAGCGAGAAGTTCCTCTGTTTGTCATTGGCGATAAGTTTACCCATCAGGATTGTCATATTAAGCAAACTGATATTTGTGGCACCGTTTGTCAATTGCTAAACCTTGACCACACGAAGCCATACACTCAGGAATTGTTAGCACTATGAGCAGTTCTGTCCTCTCCCCAAGCTCTAGCGAATCTCGCTCAAATTTGGCAAGTACTTGGTTAAAGCGCTTTAAGCCAGCCATTTGGTTAGTGCCTTTCGCGCTGTTTTTCTACCTATTTCAACTCGCACCGATGATTTGGGTACTGTTAAACAGCTTTATCTACGATGGCGAGTTTGCCTTAGATAACTACATTGAAGTGCTCGACTCTGCCTTTATGATGCAGGCGTTTGGCAATAGCTTGTGGTTAGCGGTGTGGTCGAGCATTTTTGGCTTAGCCATTGCGACTTTGTTGGTCTCTTCTCTACGCAGAGTCGATTCTAAAGTCCGCGACGGTGTGATTGCGTTTACGAACATGAGCAGCAACTTTGCAGGCGTACCTCTGTCATTCGCTTTTATTATTATTTTGGGCACCAATGGGGCGATTACCCTTTTGCTCAAGCAGTATGGCTTACTCGGTGATTTCGACCTTTATGGTAAATGGGGCCTGCTGGCCATTTACATCTACTTCCAAATCCCGCTGGCGGTGTTGTTGCTCTACCCTGCGTTCGACGCGTTGAGTGATGATTGGCAAGCAGCTGCTGCGCTACTGGGAGCCAAAACATCGCAGTATTGGGCGAAAATCGCTCTGCCAGTGCTCTCACCAGCCTTGTTCGGTACCTTTATTATCTTAATAGCCAACGCGATTGGCGCATATGCGAGTGTTTATGCGTTGACCTCCGGTAACTATAACGTCATCACAATTCGAATCGCGAGTCTGGTATCGGGAGACCTGTTCCTTGAACCGAATCTCGCCGCTGCGATTTCGGTGATTCTAATGGCGTTACTTGCCTTTATCACAGTGATTAACCAATGGCTCATTTCGAAAAGCTATGCAGGTAGGAAGTAGTCATGCACAACGTTAATACTCGATTCCATAAAACAGTGGTTTATTCCATTGTTGGGATCATGCTCATCCCGATTTTAGCGACCTTTGTCTATTCGCTTTCATCACGCTGGGGCGCCACGGTGCTTCCGGATGGTTTCACTTTTGATTGGTACGTTAAATTGCTGACCGACCCACGTTTTTTGCAAGCGTTTGGGCGTTCGCTGTTTATTTGTATTGCTTCGCTAACCCTCAGTGTGCTTCTGGTTCTGCCAGCGATATTCGTGGTGTTTTACTACTTTCCGAAGCTCGATAAGATCATGAACGTATTGATTTTACTACCATTCGCTGTACCACCAGTGGTGTCGTCCGTCGGCTTGCTTCAACTTTATGCTGACAGTGAAATATCTCTTATCGGTACTCCTTGGATTCTAGTAGGTACTTACTTCACCATCGCGTTACCGTTCATGTATCGTGCGATTTCTAATAGCTTCGAAGCAATTAACCTCAATGATTTAATGGACGCGGCACACTTGCTAGGGGCAAGCACAACCAAAGCGTTTTTGATGGTCATTTTACCTAACCTCAAAAAAGGATTGATGGCATCGCTTTTCCTTTCATTCTCATTTCTATTGGGAGAGTTTGTGTTCGCCAATATTTTAGTTGGCACACGTTATGAAACCCTGCAAATCTACTTGTATAACATGCGTCAGACGAGCGGCCACTTTACGTCTGCCTTAGTGATGACCTACTTCCTATTTATTTTTTTACTGACTTGGTTGGCAAGTCGTTTCAGCCGAGGAGTCAAACAATGAGCTACGTAGCAGCGAAAAATCTGACTAAACGTTTTGGTGATAACACTGTATTTGAGGACATTCACTTTAACATCGAGCAAGGTGAATTCATTACGCTTTTGGGCCCTAGCGGTTGTGGTAAATCGACGCTACTTCGCAGCCTTGCTGGGCTTAACCCTGTCGATGGAGGCGAGATTTGGGTAAACGGAGAAGATATCACGCATCAAGCCCCGCAAGAGCGTGGTATTGGGATGGTCTTTCAATCGTATGCGCTGTTTCCCAATATGACCGTTGAAGGCAACATTGCATTTGGCTTAAAAATGAAAAAGCTTGCGAATGATGATATTCGACGTGAAGTGGCTAAAGTCATTAAACTGGTGGATCTGGCAGGTAAAGAAAGACACTATCCGCATCAACTTTCTGGCGGTCAGCGCCAGCGTGTCGCACTCGCCCGAGCGTTGGTGGTGAAACCTCGCATATTATTGCTTGATGAGCCACTTTCTGCGCTTGATGCCAAAATCCGCAAACATCTTCGTCAGCAAATCCGAGATATTCAGAAAGAGATGAATCTCACCACTATCTTCGTAACTCATGACCAAGAAGAGGCGATGATTATGTCTGATCGTATCTTCCTAATGAGTAAAGGGGAAATTGTTCAAGCAGGAACACCTGAAGAAATTTATACTCATCCTGCTAACGAGTTTGTGGCCGGTTTCATGGGACACTACAACCTTGTAGAGGCCAATAAAGCCAAGCAACTCTTCAACATTGATACCGAATGGAAAGTAGCGATTCGCCCAGAGTCTATATATGTAAAAGAGCAAGGTCGTCAATATGATAGCCACATCTCAGCGCCACAAGTAGGTACGATCACCAACCACCAGCTTCTAGGTAATGTTATTCGCTATCAAGTGAACGTTGAAGAGTGTGAGCTCACTGTTGACTTACTTAACCGCTCTTCAGAACGCTTGCTAGCGAATGGCAGCCAACTAGAGCTACTCTTTAACCTAAACGAAATTCAACCAGTGAGAGCCTAAACATGTCCAAACCTTTGTATGTTTTTGATATGGATGAAACCCTAATAAACGCTGACTGCGCAATGATTTGGAACGAGTTTATGGTTGAGAGAGGCATCGCGACTGATCCTTTATTTATTAAGGAAGATCAGCGTCTAATGGCCTTGTACTCTGAAGGCAAAATGGACATGGAAGACTATCTAGCGTTCTCCATGAAGCCACTAGAAAACATGCCGATTGAAGAAGTAAACGCCTTGGTTGAAGAATGTGTTGAAAGCCATATTTTGCCTAAACAGTTTCCTCAAGCCAAAACCCTGATTGAGCAACTGTCTCGTGATGGTATAGATATGGTTATCATCTCTGCCAGCGTCACTTTTTTGGTGGAAGCCGTTGGTCGCCGTCTTAATATTCCAACCGCACTCGGCATTGATTTAATCGAGAAAGACAACCGTTATACCGCTGAAGTCGACGGTGTCCCTAGTTATCGTGAAGGTAAAGTCACGCGCTTAAAACAGTGGCTAGAAAATCAGCCTGAGCCTTATTCTGAAATCCATTTCTATACCGATTCAATCAACGATTTGCCTTTATGTGAATACGCAGATTACACCTACCTGGTAAATCCATGCTCACGCCTAAAAGAACACGCGAATCGATCAAATTGGACGCTATTACGTTGGAATTAGCCTTCGGTCTTTATAGCAATAAAGGGCAGCGAACTGCTGCTCTTTTCCTTTAATTGCCTGGTTATACGTGAACTCAAATTTGAGACCATCGAAAAACAAACACACCAGTAACAAAATGGCGTAATCCATGTCGAATTATTAAAAATAATGAAGATTTAGCAGTGTGATATGACAAGATTTATATAACCAAAATGGATAAAGAAAGGGCCATCTATATCTCATGATGTATTCAAATTCGACAGTCAAGCATTCCAGGAACAATAGAACAACATATTCACAATCCAGACTAACGATAATGAAAACATTGATTGAAGAATTAACATTTTAACAATCATTGCAACAATGTTAACTTTAGCTCCGTTGGTCGCGCTGGTGGTAAGCCTCTCACCAAGCCTATTGTCAGTTTTATATGGACGTTCGACCACCTCCAAAATGAATAGACACCCAATTTGGTGCCCTTTATTACGCCCGCAGAGGAAATTCTTTGCGGGCTTTTTTCTTCCAGCTTTATTGGTCTGGTAGTAAAAACAAAAAAGCCAGCCTTAAAAGGCTGGCAAGTAGAGCAACAAGGTCAGTGCTTACTGCTAACTAACACCGAACTCGTATTGGATTCATTTTCGTCTGTTAGTCTCTTTATCGGCGGTTATGACTTGCTTGCTTTCTCTTTGTGGCACGTTACCTTTACTAACTGTTCTTGCTCATCTTTAATGTTTTTCACGATACGCTCATCGCGTGCGTGTATGGCATCCATATTCATTTGCTGAATATCTGCTACAGCTTCATGCTTCATTTCAGAAAAGTCCTGACGTAAATCTGAGCTCCACTCCTCTTTGTCTAAAGTGTTAGCAGCAGCGATTGGTGATGACATTACAACAATAAGACTTAGAGTAGATAGAAATACGCTTTTCATAATAAGCTCCTTGAGGATTAGCAGTTCGTTTTAGTTACCATTTATATATTGCACATACGATGCCAACTTTTACTTTGTTATTTTTCAACAACTTAACCAATCCCATATATTCATCATTATCTCCATCTGGTAAATTTCGCTAACCAAGTGTTAAATTAACCAGGGGAATCAAACAATCGAAAGGTATTCATAAAAAGAATAATTTATCAGGAGATTTTCTCGTTGTTCTTTCATCGAATAAATTACGTAACAACCCACTCTAGAACTGCTTTGAATCAAAATACAGAAATAAAAAAGCAGCCCGAAGGCTGCTCCTAATCGTTAACATCAAGCTTGTTAACTCTATATATTTACTTCAACGCTCGACGTCACTGGCGACTTTCTGAAACGATTGATAAAGCGATGAATAAACCCCTTAATCGATCTGAAAATATTTTTAATATCTTCAAGCATTAAATACAAACAAGGCACCAGCACTAAAGTCAGAACCGTTGCGTACAACACCGCAAAGCCCAAAGCTACAGCCATTGGTATGACAAAACGCGCCTGCAAGCTCGTTTCAAACATAATCGGCAATACACCCGCAAACGTCGTTATGGAGGTGAGCGTGATCGCTCGAAAGCGTGCACAGCCCGCTTCAACCACCGCTTGTTTGATGTTCATACCCTTTGCTCTCACTTGGTTTACGTAATCTGTCATAACTAGAGAGTCGTTGATAACCACGCCAGCAGCGGCGATCAAACCAAATGTCGACATCATACTGATATCCAAACCTAGCCAGAAGTGGCCCCAAATCGCCCCCGTCAGACTAAATGGAATGACTGACATTACAATCAACGGTTGGGTGTAACTTTTTAACGGTACGGCTAACAAGATGTAGACGATGATCATGCCTGCAATAAAGAACAGAATCTGTTCATTACGCTGTGCTGCCTGCTCTTCAATATCACCACCCAATTCCGTTTTCACACTCGGGAAGACTTGCTTCATGTCCGGTAAGATATTGTCGTCGATGACCTTCACGATTTCTTGAGGTTCAACCAATTCTTCGTCTATCGAACCATAGACATAAACGGTTTGATACCCGCCTTCACGCCGAATGCTACTCACGCCCGGCTGCTCGTTGATCTTAACCACATCACCCAGCATGACCTTCTTACCTGCTGGCGTGGTAATCACAGCGTAACGTAATGATGAGAATGCTTCACGTGTCAGTTGCGGGTAACGCACCATAACTTTGATTTCTTCACCATCACGAATAAGACGCTGTGCTTCACCACCGTAGAAGCTGCCACCCACTTGCTCTGCGATCATGGTGAGATCCAGTCCGAGATCGTACGCTACAGGCGCAAGAGAGAGGAGTACTTCTTTGCTTCCTGAATCAATAGAAGATGAAATATCGTATAACCCTTCTTCCTGCTGTAAACGCTCTATCAAGTAACGCCCAGCCTCGTTCAATTCATTAATATTAGAACCAAACAGCAAGTAACCAAACTCATCTCTGTCACCGCCACCCGCGCTCTGCTCGCGGATTTTGATGCTCTTCATTCCAGGAATAACTGGCATAGCTTCACGCCAACGTCGAGCAAGTTCAAATGTATTGAACGGGCGTAATTCCTCATCAACCAATGGCACCAAAACACGGCCTTCGGTACGACTTCTGTTGTATGAAAGCACATCACGAATCATACCTTGACCATGTTCTGCGATGGTCTCTGATTCAATTTTTTGCATCACACGTTCGATGGTCTTAAGAGCGCGGATTGTTTGCTCACTTGAAACGGTATCGTTCATTTCAATAGTGATCGCAGGATAATCAGTAGGCACTTTAGGGTTAGGGATCACCCGAACATAATTCGCGTTGACCAAAGCCGCACTGATCAGCAGTAAACCGCAAAACACAGCAAACACGGTCCAGCGCCAATGCGTACATGTCGTTACAAAGTTACGATACGTACCGTTTACAAAGCCAAAAAAACGTTGGTTAAATCGGTCACGCCAGCCACCAGGTTTAACTGGCTTAAAGTGGGTATGTGCGAGGTGAGCAGGAAGGATTAACTTTGATTCAATCAAACTGAAGATCAAACAAAGAATCACAACACCCGCGATACCATAGAAGAAAGCACTATCAATACCGCTAGACAACAAGAAAGGGGCAAACACGGCAATTGTGGTTAAAACGCCAAAAGTAGCTGGCGTGGCAACACGTTTGACACCGCGAACCACATTTTCGACGCCACCGCCTTTTTCTTCAATTTCGCTGTAGGCGCTCTCTCCCATCACGATGGCGTCATCGACCACAATACCGAGCACCATAATGAAGGCAAAAAGAGATACGATGTTTACCGTGATCCCTAATGCAGGCATCATCATCACCGCGCCAAGAAAACACACTGGCAGCCCAATCATTACCCACATTGCCAAGCGAAAGCGCAAAAAAATGGTCAGCATAATCGCCACTAGAGCTGCGCCTTGCAGCAAGTTTTTCAACATCATGTCGAGACGACCATTTAAATAATAGGTCGTATCCACTAAGACTTTGAGCTTAACGTCCTGCGGTAATGTCTTATTTTTTG
The DNA here is from genome assembly GCF_002105475.1 of Vibrio sp. ArtGut-C1. Classification (NCBI taxonomy): domain Bacteria; kingdom Pseudomonadati; phylum Pseudomonadota; class Gammaproteobacteria; order Vibrionales; family Vibrionaceae; genus Vibrio; species Vibrio sp. ArtGut-C1. The sequence goes on from NZ_NCTH01000007.1 coordinate 110,405, forward strand.
CTTCGATATAATTACGAACAGACTCGGCAACAGGGATAATGTTCTGATCACGAGTCGCTTCAACAGACATGTAGATCGCATTTTGCCCTGAGTATTCAAAGTAGCGCTCTTCTTCCGTAAAGCCATCTTTGATCGTGGCGATATCTTGCAGTAAAACCTTCGCACCATTTGCGCCAAGCTTTACAGGAATATTCCTAAATTCATCACCACGGTAGTACTGATTTTCAATCCTTACTGCGATCATCCCTGAGTTTGTTTTGACTTCGCCCGCAGAAAAGTTGGCAGAATAACGACTGATCGCGCTGCTGATATCGCTCAACGTCAAGTCGTATTTACGAAGAACGAGTGGATCAACTTCAATCGCTATCTCTTCCTCTGGTGCACTCAAATACACCAACATGACATTTTTGAGTTGAAGTAATTCATCCTCGACTTGCTTAGCAATGGGTTTGAGCTCTTCAAGCGGTCGGTCCCCAACTAACCCCATTTCTATCACATCTTGACGCCACTCAACTTGGTAGACATTGATCGGTTCCATACCGGCAGGTAAGTTGGATAAAGTATCAATGCGTTGATTTACATCATCCAAGACACGCTTGATATCAGCATTAACGTCGACCTCGATAGAGACATACGCGCTACCTCTAGAGGCCGTTGAGACCGTTTTTTTAATCCCGGTGACATCTTTAATCGATTCCTCAACCTTAACGAGAATGCTTTCTTCAATTTCTTGAGGTGAAGCGCCAGGATAAGTCGCACGAACATCAATGTAGTTAACCTCAATATTCGGAAACATCTGCCTTTGAATAAAGAGAAAACTCACCACACCCATGATGATGATGAACACCATCAAAAGGTTGGCAGCGACGGGGTTATTCGCAAAATAGGCAATTAAGCCCTTTTGTTTAGTATCTTCCATGACAAACTCCTACTTACTGTACGACGGTTTCGGAGTCGTCACTCTTTTTTGCGATTTGTACCGCCATGCCTTTTTGAGGGTACTCCGGCAAGGTAAGTACCAACTTATCACTTTGCTCTAAGCCTTCCCCCACGAGTAAAAACTCACCTTCTGCTCTCAAGACCGTTACCGTCCGAGGTTGAAGTTGATTCTCACCATTCACTACCCATACCGTGCGATTTTTGACTAATTCCTGTGGCAGGCGATAGATATGCTTTAGCTCCTTACCTGTGAAGCTCACTTCAACGTAGGAGCCAAATTTAATTGGAGGCTGCTGATTATCAATACCATATGGGTCAGCGATTTGAATGACCATGTTAATCATTCGGGTAGCGCTATCAATCATGCCTAAATCACGAACAACTCGACCTTCTCTAGTGGTAGAAAATACACCTTGCTGCGTCACTTTCGCAGTGAGCTCATCAATGGATTCGGGTAAAAATGCACTATCAAAACCGGCGATTGGTACGTGCACCTCCGCCACTTCAATGTTGTTTAGCGTGGCAACTCGAGAGCCAGATGTGACAAATTGACCAACACCAATATCACGCTCAACAACCAGCGCATCGTAAGGTGCAACGACTTTGCAATTTTCTAAATCTCTTTTTGCTCGTTTGAGTGCCGCTTGAGCCGACTTCACTTGCGCTTGCGCGCTCAAAACGTGAGGCTTACGTAAATACAGGTCTGTCACTTGCTTATCGCTCAGTCTCTTAGCCTGGCGTTTTGCCACTTCCGCTTTGGCTTGCTCCTCAATCAAGCTCGCACGTGCGCTAGCTAAATTGGCCTCGGCTTGCAAAACCGACGCTTCGTAGTTGTCACTTTCAATCGTGAACAGCACTTCTCCTCGTTTCACGATCCCACCCGTTACAAAATTAGGGTGCCAACTTATCACTTCACCACTGACTTGCGCGGAAAGATGTGTTTTTTCAAAAGGGACTAACTCACCATGGCTGGTTATCACCACTTTATGATCGGTAGGAAAAAGAGAAGAGGCCTGAACGGTAGGCTCTGTAATGGCATCTTTGGTTGACTCTTTTTCCGGAGCTGTCGCAGCGATTGCGGCATATCCTGCATAAGATCCACCAACGACAACGAAAGGTAAAAGCCAACGTAATACGGGTTTTGCTAACATCGAAAATCCTTTTTTATTGTTGTTTTCATCACCATGCTTTTATTAAATCTTTGACTCCCTGTAAGCATGATGGTGAGGGAATTACATTTGAATAGACGTCAAAGCAGCGCGTACCTTGCTTTTTCGGTTGCTAACTACAGAGTTATTGCCAATTCAAAGTTAATAAAATTAACAAAAAATTAACTAACTTCGCAAGTTGCCCTGACTTAACTATTCTTTTAAATAGCAAGGGACGTGCCAGGCATTTATTCATTAAAATTCAAATAGTTATTATTACTCAACTATTTTAACCAGTGTGCTATTGGTCATAATCACCAGATATTAGTGATTATGACCAATTCAGACACAATCATAATTAAAATAAATGATTATCTGCGTTCAAAAAGGTGAACTTAATCCCGAGAACATGACAATTCATTGATTAATAGCCCGTTATCCAACCTTGTTGGATGCACGCTGCGGCAACTTAGGTCTATAATTTCTGATAAGTAACACTCTGTAAGACAAGGAAATGTACTTTGTTACATACACTCGCTAAGCTGCTCTTCCCTTCTTTATTCACAATTTTATCGGCATGTTCATCCGTGTCATTGAACGATCCCAGTGAAAAATCCACTAGCTTCCAACTTGGGTATCAAGGTGACTCTGTGCTTGCACAGTACTTTGAAGCTTACGGGAAAGACCCAAAGTCAATCACTGGCTTTTCTCCTTTAAATCAAGGACACGATGCCCTTCTTGCTCGCACTTCTCTAATCGAGTCCGCACAAAAAAGCCTTGATCTTCAATACTATATTTACCGTGGTGACGAAACGAGTCAGCTAATAACGTGGCGCTTGTATGAAGCTGCAAAGCGTGGAGTCCGAGTAAGGCTGTTGCTTGACGATATGCAAAAGCGAAACGATGACGTGATGGCTGCCCTCAATGCACATCCTAATATCGAAATCCGCTTATTCAATCCGCATCAGTATCGCGACTCCCGCTGGTTCGCTCTTGCTAGCGATTTTGAACGTCTTAATCGTCGTATGCATAATAAGTCTCTGATTGCAGACAGTGTTTCTGCCATTGTCGGGGGTAGGAATATCGGCAATGAGTACTTTTCTTTTGAATCACAGGTCGAATTTGGTGATTTTGATCTACTGCTCTATGGTGAGGCGGTACAACAAACTGCAGATCAGTTCGACCTCTACTGGAATAGCGCCTATGCGATACCAATGGAATGGATAACACCGGACTCACAGCAAATTACCGACCTGGTGATTCAAAAGCAGGTCGACAAACTCCAGCTAGAGGAAAAGTTCTCAACCGGCCGTTATGACTTCACTAAACTGGATATGTACCAAGCTCTCAAACAAGGCAATCTCAAGCTCTACTGGGGAGAAGCAAAAGTATGGTTTGACTTACCCGATAAAGTTGCGACCCGAGAGAGCCAACTTATTGATAATTTAACGGAGCTGGTTAAAAGTGTTGAACATTCATTTGTTCTTATCTCCCCCTATTTCGTCCCAACCGAAGTCGGCACACAAGCATTGAGTAACGCGGCCAAGCGAGGCGTTGATATCACGATAGTGACCAATAGTCTCGCCTCTAACGACGTGTTTGCCGTGCATGGTTGGTACGCAAAATATCGAACAGACCTACTCGAAGCTGGGGTCAAGCTATGGGAAGTAAAAGCGAGCGCGAAACTCAAAAGCAAGTGGAGCCTAACGGGGAGCAGCAGAGCAAGTTTACACGCAAAAGCAATGACGATTGATGACAAAACGCTGTTTGTTGGCTCGATGAACTGGGATCCACGTTCAGCCGCTTTGAATACCGAAATGGCCGTTGTTATCGAACAGCCAGAATATGTGCAAATGTTTCTAGAACAACTGCCGAATCAATTGTCGAATAACGCCTATGCCTTAACTCTGCGCGACGGAGACATTGTCTGGACTGACATAAAAACAGGCAAAGAATATGATTCTGAACCAGAGGCTGGAGTATGGCGAAAAATGGGCGCTTGGTTCTCCGGCATATTGCCAATTGAAGATCAGCTATAACAATTGCCAATGTTTCAAAACCTCCCCGATAAAGCAATACAAGAATGGACACTAGATTTGGGGAAACACAATAAATACAAGGAAGTTCAATGTCAGCACAATGGAACGAGTACTATCAGAAAATTTTAAACCAACCTCACCGCCCAAACGTGGAAAATGCCGTAAACCTACTGAAACTCGAGAGCAAAGTCGCTCTTGATATTGGCTGCGGAATAGGTCGAGACAGTCATTTCCTCCTCGAACAGGGGTTTAACGTTCACGCATTTGATAGCCATGAAGATGCAGTAAAAACTTGTTTAACACGCTTTGAAGACCATAAGCGTTTCTCAATTTCACAGTGCTGTTTTACTGAGTTTGACTACCCTCAATGCAGCCTAGTTATCGCGAATGCCAGTTTGTTCTTTTGCCCGGACGAAAGCTTTGAGCAAGTTTGGACCAAAATAGACAGTGCCTTACAACCTGGCGGTATCTTTTGCGGTGATTTCTTAGGAGTAAAAGACTCCTGGGTTGCATCAGAAATGCATCCGAACATTACCGCATTAACGAAAAAGGAAGTGGAAAGTTTATTCGCGGATTACGAACTCATTTCATTGAATGAAAGAGATGAAGACGGAACCACGGTAGTCGGAAGCCCAAAACACTGGCACATGTTTAGTGTAACCGCTCGCAAGCGCTAAAAGCGGTCTCTCAAGAAAGCAGCACTTCAAATCAGTGCTGCTATCAGCGATTAATTGACTGGATAAACCACTTCAAAACGCTCCAAAACTAGCGTACGTTTCTCATGCCAATCTATTTTCAACTCATCGCATTCAGCTTTAAAAAATGCAGTATGCGCGTCACGCCACCAGTTTAAGGTTCTATCACCTTCGCCTTCTGCGTAGGCAAACTCTGCGGTTACATCCTCATATTTGCATGTACTTACGTCAGTAATTCGTATCACACAAACGGGGTCACCGTTCCAATTCGTGACGACTTGTAAATGGCCGACTTGTGGCATGCTTTCGCCATGCTCTCGATACCAAAGCTCCATACTGCAAGAGGCGGTTTCTGTCCAATTCGAACCAAATCGGCGCATACATTGGCGTTGTATTCATCGGCACAATAATAGTCAGCACTAACTGATGGTACGGCAGCTCTTTGTTCTGGTGATAATAATTTTAGATACTGCTCTAAGTAATCCTTAGCTCGCGCGTCCATGCTCACTCCATTAATCATAAATTCGCAAGGAGGATAAAAGATATCACGGCAAATAACCACCAGGAACAAACTGAAAAACAACAAGAATATGACTTTCACGTAGACGACAATTATTTCTTTTGTAATAACTTTGCTAAACGTTTGTGCTATTTGCTATTGTTGCATGGTCTATCTGTACTCTTCTCGTGAAAGGACGTTTTATGCGCTTATTTATTGGTATTTTTTTCTCGCTGATACTTGCCTTGCCGACAATGGCATCGGACGAAAAGTATTCAGAATCGGATCTGTTAGATAGACCATTAATGGAACGCTATATTTTAGATGAGCTAAAAGCACTGCGTCAGGACTATCAGAGCCTAGAAAAACGAATGATCACAGAGATCACCGACCGCGAGTTGACGGTTGCGGATAAATCGTTGAACTATGCCAACGTGACCGTAACCTACTTCTTCTACATCATCGCAGGTGTCGCATCGCTGATCGCCTTTGTAGGCTGGCAATCTCTGCGTGAGTTTAAACACAACACCAAAGAGATGGCGGATAAACGATTAGAAAAGATCGCCCAAGAATACGAGAAGAAATTTGTCGCACTGGAGCGAGATTTAAAACGCAAAACTCGAATTATCAGTGAAAACAATAAAGAAATTGAGAAAATCAACGAGATCCATAACTTATGGTTGCGTGCGCAAAGCTCACAAACACCAGAGCAACGTATTGAAATCTATGATGAGATCTTGCTGATTCGCCCAGGTGATTTAGAAGCGTTGACTTACAAAGCAGACGCCGCGATGGAAATCAACGAATACCACTGGGCACTGAGCATCTGTAACCGCGTACTTGAAGTCGATTACACCAATGGTCCGGCACTGTATCAACGTGCTTGTGCATACTCTCGTCTTGGCATTGAAGAGCAAGCCATTGAAGACTTGGAACGCGCTATTGAATACAGCCCATCTATTCGTGACTTGCTTGCCGAAGAGCGAGACCTCGAATTGCTGCATGGTAACGAGCGCTTTGAAAAGCTCTTACACCTAGCAAACGAATAATGGAATGAGCAGCATGAGTAGTCACTTTAACTTAGAAGACGCCAGCCAAGTGTTGGTTGGCGCTTTTGCCCTCGCCGTACCCATCTCTTTTTCTGAAGAGGCGTGGCGACTAGGTGAAAGCTTGCCAATGGCAAACCTGCTCATGCTGTTAAGCCTTTCTGTCATTTTCCTCAGTTTTTTCGCCTATCAAAGCGTGTTCCAAAGCCACATCAAAAATCGCGTATCCATTTTTATTTTTCGTGTGGTTATCGCGTACCTCATTGCGGCCGTTGTGGTGGCGTTAGTTCTTTTCTGTCTTGATAAGCTGCCACTAATGAATGAGCCTTTGGTTGCGATAAAACGGGTCATCGTCATCACAATGCCGGCGTCAATGGGTGCAATTGTGGTGGACAGTTTCGACAAAGAATAGGTATAACATCTACTCTTCTAACGTTAAGTTAGAACCCGAGTGGTCTTTGCCTAACACATCTTCTGGGTTTCGCAGTGCGCAGGTTTCTAACGACAAACACCCGCAGCCAATGCATCCGCCCAAATCGTTTTGCAGGGCTTTGAGCTTTTGAATTTTTTGCTCCAACTGTTCATGCCAATGGCTCGCCATGACTTCCCATTGCTGTTTGTTTGGCGCTTGATGTTTCGGCAGCTCATCTAGCGCATGTTTGATTTCTTCTAACGACAACCCCACTTGCTGCGCCGCTTTAATCACCGCAACACGGCGCAACACACTGCGATGGTAGCGGCGCTGATTACCTTGATTTCTCCAGCTCGAAATCAGTCCTTTTTGCTCGTAAAAATGTAGGGCAGATACTTTCACTCCAGAACGTTTTGCCACTTCTCCTACGCTGATTTCCATCCTTGACTCCCTGTGTATCAATTTTGTTAAAAAATGCTTTACCTCAAGTTTACTTGAGGTTTTAAAGTTGCACCATCTTAATTAACGCTAAACCCAGATGGTCTCGAAATAATGCGTTCGGAATGAACAAGTTGGTCGACAAACATAGCACCGTTATAAGTCAACGTTTTGAAATCCAAAGGGAACTTGAGGCAAACATAATGAAAAATAAAACTCAGCCGTACTTAGCAGGCCGCTTCTTCGACAGTATCTCCTCTGGCTTATTCATGATGGCGCTGCCATGGGTCATGCTTTCCGAACCTAACATGGGTACATTCGTCGCTTTAGTTTCTCTGAGCTGCACCGCGATTTCTTTTCTGGCAACGCCTTTCTTTTCCACTTTAGTTGACCGACATTCACGCAAAGTACTACTCGTGCTCAATCAATGGATTCAATCGGGCATGGCTTTGGTGGTGTTCATTGCTTATTGGTTGGGTTTTGAGTCCCACTGGCTGCTGGCTTTTGCGCAATTGGTGTACTGGGTTTCGAGTAACTTTGCATGGACGACCAACAACGCCTTCACCCAAGAAAATTATCAGCATCACGAATACGCAAAAATTTCGGGTCAGCAAGAAATTGTAATGCAATCCACAACCCTCGGAGCTGGCGCGTTGGGTATTGTTTTGCTTGAAATGTGGGGCATGAAAGAGTTTGCTTTGTTTGCGGCCAGCGCATCCGCTTTGGCGGCGATGTTTTATATTCTGACGCCGTATACCCAACAATTGAGGGCATCAAAGTCCGTTGCTTTCATCGCACAGCTCAAAGAGAGCAAACAAATATTCCGTCTCGAACCCCGCTTTTATGGCTTTATTCTGCTCTCTTGCCTCTCTTATCCTGCATTGACGTATTTGAGCAAATTGGTGCCGATTTGGTTTTCTGAACAAGGCATCTCTGGCGATTGGTTTGCAGGGTTCAACATCAGTTTTGGTCTCGGCTCGTTACTAACAGGTTTCATTGTCACCAAAGTGCTAAGCCGTGCTCCCCATAGCCACATTATGTTTGCTTCGATGGTCATGGTATCTCTAGCGTTTATCGGAATGAGTTTTGCGATGACCCCTCTAATCATCTTGTTGTTTACGGCGCTGTTTGGCGTATTTAACGCGCTAAATCGCATTGCGAGAGTCAACTGGATGCATCACACCGTAGCGGTTCATCAACGAGGTCGCGTCGATGGCGGTATCAGCATGTTTTCCACCACCATTCAATCTCTCAGTTATGTATTAATCGCGATGTTGAGTCATTACGAGCTAACACAATACGGTTTTGCAATCGCAGCTGTTGTCATGGTATTAGCAGTGGTATTGATGGGATTACTCAGCCGAGACGTTGAGCCGTTTAACGATCTGCCCCTTCATGCAGCAGCAAAGTGAAGCATAGAAATTGAGAAGTTGAGAAATTGAAAAAGCGAGATAAGAAGGCAACCAACATCGTCTTACTATTTTTTACGCCAGCACTTTTGCCTCTATCGCTCATCAGCAAGGTTGGGTATTCTGAGGCGACCAACATGAGCAGAAGGAATTCGCAGTGAACTTAAGACAATTGGAAGTCTTTTACGCCATTATGCAAGCAGGAACGGTGTCTGGTGCTGCTCGCTTACTGCACGTTTCCCAACCTAATGTCACTCGAGTTCTCGCCCATACAGAACAACAACTGAGCTTCGCTTTATTTGAGCGTGTAAAGGGACGTCTCGTTCCCACTCAAGAAGCCAAAGCCTTATTGCCAGAGGCAGAAAAGGTCTATCAACAACTCGGACAATTTCGCTCTCTGACCAACAAAGTCAAACAGGGAACTCAACATTTACGAGTCGGTGCCCCGCCTGTTTTGGCTGCGCACTTGTTAGCGCCGACTGTCGCGTTGTTGTCGAAAGAGCACGGCATCTCCTTTGAGCTCTTAACGGCCAATCGCGATGAGCTGTGCTCCGGGTTGCTGAAACATGAATTGGATGTCGCCATCGCGTTCGGTGAAGAAACACCACCAGCGATCATGGGGCACGTGTTATTGAAAGAAAACTTAGCACTGATCGCTCCTAAAAGCGCAGCGATACCCGCAGAAAAAGTCGTTATTTTAGAAGAACTCATCAGTCACGATTTACCCATTATCGGTTTAGATAGCCGAGACCCTCTGGGCTTATTGCTGCATCAAACCTTGTCGGCGCGTGACGAGCATTATCAACATGCCATCACCGTACGCAGCTACTCCGCGGCGGCTGAACTGGTGAAACACCAAGCAGGGTTCGCCATTGTAGACCCATGGACTGCAAAACAATATCGCCAAGATGATGCCGTTTCCGTGCATGCTTTGGAGCCAAACATGTCCTTCTCTGTCTCTATTTTATTCGCAGAGCACACACCTCAATCCATTGCGACAAAGCAATTTATCACCGCCCTAAAACAACAGATGGTTTAAAGGTATAACCTGAAGTTATACCTGCCTAACAAATAAGCATTCGGTTTCCTAAATCAGTCTGGCTACATTAATGAGCAATAACGATGACGAAGGGAACCATCATGCAAATTGCTCAACCTTACCTACTCTTTCTTGGCGATGTAACCGATCCACTCGCAGCAAAAACTGCGCGTGGCATTTACCAATGGCGACCTGAGATTTGTCTTGGCCAAATCCGCCTGACGCCAGAAACCGTATCACTTGGTTTAACCGACATGACACTACAACAAGCGCAGCAGCAAGGAGCAAAAACGCTGGTGCTTGGCACAGCAAACCCGGGAGGCGTCATTCCCGAAACTTGGCAAGCTACCTTACTTGAAGCGGCAGAAATGGGATTTGAAATTGCATCGGGCATGCACCAACGTTTGGCGGAATTTGCTCCTCTTGCCGATCTAGAACAACGCGGATTAACCAAACTGTATGATGTTCGCCATTATGATGCCCCGCTCAAGGTCGGCAATGGCAAAGCTCGCGCAGGCAAGCGAGTACTTACTGTAGGAACAGATTGCTCCGTTGGCAAAATGTACTCTGCCCTCGCCATTGAACACACATTAAAGCGTAAAAACTGTCGCGCAGAGTTCAAAGCAACGGGTCAAACTGGAATTCTCATCGCAGGCAGTGGCATTTCGATTGATGCCGTAGTTGCCGATTTTATCTCCGGCGCAGTAGAAGCGATCAGCCCCGACTTCACCGACCACGATTGGGACATCATCGAAGGGCAAGGTTCGTTATTTAACCCTTCGTTTGCTGGCGTAAGTTTGGGCTTACTTCACGGCGCACAAGCGGACGCTCTGGTACTGTGCCATGAGATTGGTCGCCCGCACATCCGCAACTTACCACATGCGAGCTTGCCAACCATTGAACAAACGATAGAAGCGAATCTGGCCGCTGCCCGCCTAACAAATCCAAAAGCTCAATTAGTGGGTATTTGCTTAAATACTTCGGCGATCAGCGAAGAAGATGCTGCCCAGTTATGCCAGGATTGGAGCGACAAATATCAGGTGCCCGTCACCGACCCTGTGCGTTTTGGCGTTGATGCGGTTGCAGATAGGCTCCTTACGATTTAGGAAACATTTACGGTTTAGAAAATAACTGCGGTTTAGGGAAAACTAGTGAGATGAAAATTCATGTAGAACCCGTCACGATTGCTATGGCGACACCATTTCGCATCTCTCGCGGCAGTCGGACAGAGTGCCACGTAGTCCGCGTGACAATTGAACATCTGGGCATGATCGCACAAGGAGAATGCACGCCATACCCTCGTTATGGTGAATCGTTTGAATCGGTAATTAAGGCGATTTCTCACGCCGCGCATGAACTGCAAAGTTTGTATGCCAAAGGCGAAGCTGATGTCATGGCTCTCAAAAGCCAGCTTCAATCATTATTGCCCGCAGGAGCGGCAAGAAATGCGTTGGATTGCGCGCTTTGGCATCTTCTTGCGCTTTTGAACCACAAGCAGCAGGTTCACGACCTCTTTACGCTACCTGAGGCGATTGTGACAGCGATGACGATTTCTATCGACACGCCGCAAGCGATGGCAAAACAGGCGCAAGCTTACCTTAGCCAAGGCGCAAAACTGCTTAAGGTAAAACTGGATGGTGAAAACGTGATTGAGCGCGTTGCAGCAGTACGCGATGCCGCACCGCACGCACAAATTGTCTTAGATGCGAATGAAGCGTGGCAAAACCTCGACCTCGCGACGGTATTTGATCAACTCGAACCGTTTAATATCACCATGATCGAGCAACCGTTGCCACAAGACTGCGACGACGCACTCGCCAGCATTTCGCACCCCATTCCACTTTGCGCCGATGAAAGTTGTCACACCAGAGAGCAATTACATCAGCTGGTTGGCAAATATGAAATGGTGAACATTAAGCTAGATAAAACGGGCGGGCTCACAGAAGCACTATTACTAGCCGACGATGCAAAAGAACTCGGTTTTAGCCTCATGTCCGGTTGTATGTTGGGGACTTCGCTGGCGATGCGTGCTGCGTTACCCATTGCTGCTCAGGCGAGCGTTGTCGATCTTGATGGCCCGGTGTTGCTCGGACAAGATATAACGCCGAGCTTAGTTTATCGCGACGGCGAAATCGTTCTTTCCAAATAGCCTAAACAATCCAGAGGTTTTGCTCCAAAAGTCAGAACCTCTGAGTTTATGATCTCGATAAAAAAACAATCAGCCCCATCATGAAATAAGTCACATAAATTATACGGTTATTACGGCATGCTAAGATTACAGTAGTCCAATAAGGTGGTCTTATGCATCGAGTCATCCGGAAAATGACATGGAAGACGAATAGGCGGTAATCCCGCCCTACTCCAATGCAGTGCGTGGGTTTCTCTAACAACCCACTTCCTAGCAATTCGTAGGTTTTTCACGCCATCTTGCAAGGAGGCTCTATGCCTATAAACAAAATACGCAATATCGCTTTCGTCGGCCAAACCGGGACCGGTAAAACCACGCTGATAGAAAAACTGCTCTTCACCTGCGATGCCACTCACCATTTAGGCAGCGTAGAAAAAGGCGATACCGTTACCGACTTCGACCCTCAATCCATCCAATATCAACACAGCATTGAAGCAACGCCAGTCGCACTGCGCTGGAATAAACATCGGCTCAATATCATCGACACTCCGGGACAAAACGAGTTACTTGGCCGTACGATCAGCGTCTTTCCTGCCGTTGAAACATCCGCCCTTGTCATCGACCCTCAAACCCCACTAAACCAAACTTCCGATCGCTTATTCACCTTTGCTAAAGAGCAGCAAAAATGTCAGATGATCATCATCAATAAGCTCGATAACCACGGTAGTCAGTTAGAAAGATTGATGGAGAACATCGTTGAGCATTTTGGGAACCACTGCTTGCCGATCAACTTACCTTCGGCTGACGGGGAATCTGTAGTTGACTGCTATTTCGAACCAGAATTGGGACGAGAAACCTTACTTGCGACGGTAGATGAAGCTCATGAGACCTTGATTGACCAAGTTATCGAAGTCGATGAAGAACTGATGGAACTGTATCTGGAACAAGGCTCCGAACTCACCGCAGAGCAACTGCATGATCCGTTTGAAGAAGCACTGAGAACTGGACATGTGATTCCGGTCTGTTTTGTCTCAGCACAAACCGGCGCGGGCATCGAGCTTCTGCTTCGTACCTTGGCGGAGATCATGCCCATGCCAAACGAAGGTAACCCTCCTCTATTGGAAAAGAACGGCAAAAAAATCAAAGTAAATTGCGAAACTTTAGAGCACACCGTCGCACACGTGTACAAAGTCAGCGTCGACCCATATATGGGAAAACTTGCCTACTTACGTGTGTATCAGGGTGAAATCAATGCGGGCAGCCAGCTTTATATTGGCGAAAGCAACAAGGCATTTAAAGTTGGGCACTTATATCAACTGCAGGGCAAAGATAGAACCGAGATCCCTCGTGCGCTTGCGGGCGACTTCTGCGTTTTAGCCAAAGTGGATGATCTCGAATTCGATTCAATCGTTCATGACTCTCACGAAGAAGATGGTGTTCAACTCAAAACGTTGGATCTTCCTGACTCCATGTATTCTTTGTGCTTGAAGCCTCTTAAGCGTGGAGATGAGCAAAAATTAGGAGATGTGCTGAATAAAATTGCCAGTGAAGATCCTTCGCTGCGCATCGAACATCGTGCTCGCACCAACGAAACCATCATCAGCGGCCAAGGGGAGTTTCACCTCAAAGTCGCATTAGAAAAGATGGCGAACGTGTACAAACTGGACGTCGAAACCTGCCAACCAAGCGTCGAATACTTTGAAACCATCACCAAACCTGCCGAAGGGCATTATCGACACAAAAAACAAAGTGGCGGTGCAGGCCAGTTTGGTGAAGTGCAATTGAAGGTTCGTCCACTCGAACGTGGCGCGGGATTTAAGTTCATCAACAAAGTGGTGGGTGGCGCTATTCCAACCGCGCTCATTCCTGCTGTTGAAAAAGGTATTTTGCAAGCGTTAGAGGAAGGCGCGATTTCTGGCAACCCAATTAAGGATGTGGAAGTCACCGTTTATGACGGTAAATATCACTCCGTCGATTCGAAAGAAATTGCATTTGTCATCGCAGGTAAGAAAGCCTTTTTAGATGCGATTAACAACGCTGATCCTATTGTGTTAGAGCCAATTGTCCAAATGGAGTTACACGTCCCAACCACAAACGTCGGTGACGTGTCTGGGGATTTGTCAGGTAATCGAGGATTAATAGAAGGCACTGAACCGATCGATGGCCAATTCACGTTGTTGAAAGCTAAGTCACCAGTAAATGAGCTGCAAGATTACGCTCGTCGATTACGCTCCATCACTGGTGGTGAAGGCAGCTTTAGTATGACCTTAAGCCATTACGAGCCTGCGCCACCAGCAGTGCAAAAACAAGTCTGCCAAGGCAGTGCTCAACAAGGTTAATTCCCTACGATTCAAATCAATCAAATAAAAAAGCGCCCTCAAAATGAGGGCGCTTTTAGGTAAATTAAAATTTATTTATCGAGAGACAAACCGATCTGACTGATTTTATTTTCAAACTCTTCGATGCTGTTCGCTTTGTAAGTCGGAGCACCGTTAAAGTAGCGCGGTTTCTCTGGCAGCATCGCATTTTTCAGCTCTTGTTCTTGACCGACATTGTCATGATAAACCGTTACACGATTTGGAATATCCTGCTTTATTACAGCCATATTGGTTCTCCTTGTTTAAATCGAATATTAAGCGTAGAACGTGGTTAACGATGCGTAAAAGCCACTGTGTAAAATTTAGACACCAGCGACAATTTTATACTCAAACCATTGCATTATTTTGTTTCAATGTTCTCTTTAAGTATTCTTGGAGCACACACCTTTCGCGTTTAAGGTAAGTGAAGGTTCCACCATCAAAAGACAGGATGTCTCATGTCAAGGCAAGAGCTTAACCAGATGGGCAGTGCCAAAGTTTATCTGGTAGAAAAACACGGCATTTCATTCATTGAAAAGCAGCAGGTAGAACAGGTTGAGGTCGCTTTTTATCAACACCAGGCTAAACCATTCAATGAACTTGGCATTCTTGTACCTGAGCTCATTGATTACGATCACCAACAAAATACGTTACGAATCGAGTATATCCCGCACTCTTTCAATCAAGAATTCCTGCTTGAAGAGCCGCGCGTGATAGAACAACTAGCTAAAATACATAGACTATCTCCGACATCAAATGGTGTTTATCATCCTCATCAGTGGGCACAACCAGCCACTTCCCAAGCTTTAAGCACGCTCAAACTAGACGCAAAAACAGAGCGGTTCTTTTATCAGCTACAAGAGCAATCCGGCCCGCTTTTCAACGCCAAAAATTTGATCTCTGGAGACACCAATGCCGGGAACTGGGGGCGACGAGATAATGGCGATTTGGTGCTGTTCGACTGGGAACGTTTTTCGACAGGGCATATCGCGATAGATTTAGCGCCACTAGTCAAAGGCATGGGCACACTCGAAGATTATCTTGGTGTGGCGCATACCTATACCAAGACGGCAAAGCAAGGCGATGTGAGTAATTTAGCAAGAACGATTGCAATAGCTAAAACGTGGATGGTGGTAGAAGTGGTGAACATACTGGTCTCGAGACAGAACCCGCAGACCAGTAAATACATTGACTGGTTTAAACACACCTTACCGAAATGGGCAAAAGATCTTAGCGCTCAGATGACGAGTTAGGTTCGGATATTTGATACAAACGTTTTTCAGGCTCTGCACAAGAGGTTTCACAATTGCACACCTTATCAACACCGACATTATTCAATCCGCCACAACTCCCTTGAATACGCTTGTTGTGGAAAATGACGCCAAGCGACATCAACAAAATGATTGCGAGAAAACCAAGAAAGGTAAATAACCAAACCATATTAACCTGCCTTATTAGCCATCGTCTTTAGCCTAAGTATAGCAGGGCGAGATGTCACTTTAAGTAGCCCTGCTGGTGCTTTCGGTCTTGCCAGCAAGGAGGGTTTGGATTTTTTGCCACCACAACCACAGGAACCGCAACCGCCTTTTGGCTTGTGAGCATTTTTCTTATGATTGTTTGAGGGACGACCTTGAGACGGCTCAATGAGAGGCTCTCTTGGAACCGCAAGTACATCTTCCAATGAGCTACGGGTAGAAAGCCTGAATACTTGCGTGCCACTACGAAGTAATTTGGCTAGTGCGCGTTCACCGATATTTCGTACAAGTACAGCATCCACATTGTACTCTTGCAGAGACTGAATTAACTGAGACTTCGCATTGCAACCTGCTTGTGGCATCGAAGCAATGTTCGCTAAGTTTTTCAGCATACCGTCAGTATCAGAATAAATAGCAATATATGGTGCTTTAACAAAGTGGTTTGCCACCCGCTCACCATCATTAGGAATAGCATAAATCATAAGTTTGACTCCTCATCCGGAAAAACTAATGCATGACCTTCAACTAAACTTTTTGCGACTTTCAATCTTGCACTTTTTACTGTGTTACCAAAAGTTTGTCTAGAGACGCCCATCTGTTCAGCAGCTTGCTGCTGGCTAAGACCCTCTAAATCGGCCAAACGCAGTGCTTCTAGCTCTTCTGGTAATATGGCGACTTGCTCCAACTGATGAAATGGCACGCCATTGGGTTTGAAACAATGGTGTGCAGCACGTCCGCATATTCGTCTTTCTATCTTTGGTCTTGCCATCATTATCCCTCGAAAACACAGGGTCAAATTACGCCTTAAACTGGCATATGCCAATAACATTTTTAGCATATGCCAATAAACTAAGTTTGCAAAAATCGACACGATAAATACGTAAGACATCAGGATTAATTAGACATCTAAGAATTGACAAACTTTGGTGACAAACGAGCAAAAAGATCAATTCTAATTATCTAGATAATAAAAACGTTAGTTTGCGCAGACTTTTCATACAAATACGCGCTAATGTATTCATTTTATTGGAGAAGAAAAACTATAATCCGATCAAATCATTCATTTGAACACTAATGATTATTTTATTAAAAGAGTGTCTCCCTAAGTAACTATAAAGTGCAGGTCGACTGCATTGAAATGAGCCTAAAGGGTAAAACAATAGATGGAGGACCTATCGAACCACCAATCATTACTTGGTCTACGATCCCAGCCATTCTTGCTGAATCACGTCTCTTGAGGCCACCTAGATATATCAGAAAAGGAAGTAAATATGTCTGACTCGAATTGGCTCAGCGAATTCCCAGAAATGGATCGCTCTGATCTTAGAGCGATTCGCAAAACACTCGATGGCGCCTACCGAGATTTCTCTCGTGAATATGGTGAACTTATCGAGTCTCTCTTTGATCCGCTCCTTTCATTTCTTGTCTGGTTTGAAAAACTGCTTATTTCAACACCTTGGGTCGTTGTTTTAGGCGTCTGCACCGCCCTCGTTTATGCCGCTAGTCGCTCTTGGAAACTGGCTATCGCATGTTTTGGCTCACTTATCCTGATTGGCTACTTCGGCATGTGGGAAGACACAATGCGCACGCTCAGTATTATCACGGTGTGTACCATGCTGGCAATCACACTCGGGATCCCTATCGGCATCGCCATGGCGCGCTCTAATCGTATTCAGTCAGTTGTGACACCATTACTCGACGTCATGCAGACCATGCCGGCATTTGTGTACCTCATCCCAGTTGTGATGTTACTCGGGATCGGGAAAATTCCTGGCCTCATCGCAGTAGTGATCTACGCGATTCCACCTGTTATTCGTTTAACTAAT
Organism: Vibrio sp. ArtGut-C1; assembly: GCF_002105475.1. Taxonomy (NCBI): domain Bacteria; kingdom Pseudomonadati; phylum Pseudomonadota; class Gammaproteobacteria; order Vibrionales; family Vibrionaceae; genus Vibrio; species Vibrio sp. ArtGut-C1. Next base: position 127,855 of record NZ_NCTH01000007.1, read on the forward strand.
TTGGGGATTCGTTTGGTAGATAAAGAAGTGTTGGAAGCCGCAACCGCATTTGGTGCCAGCAGTAAACAGCGGCTTTTTGGGGTCCAACTTCCGCTCGCAATGCCAACCATCATGGCGGGAATCAACCAAACGATCATGATGGCACTGTCGATGGTCGTCATCGCATCGATGATTGGGGTAAAAGGTTTGGGCCAGCCCGTTCTTAAGTCGATTACCAATCAATATTTCACTCTTGGTCTTTTAAATGGTCTAGCCATTGTCGCCCTAGCGATTCTTTTCGACCGCGCTTCACAAGCGTATGCGAAACGCACTCAAGCCCATCTAGGAGATTTAAAGCATGACTAGTCCACTTATCGAAATCAGCGGTCTGTATAAAATCTTCGGACCCAAACCCAACAGCGTGATTGAGCGCGTCAAGTTGGGACATAGTAAAGAACACGTGTTAGCGGAAACGGGCCACACGGTCGGGCTAAAAGACATCAACCTCCAAATTAAAAAGGGCGAGATTTTCGTCATCATGGGTTTATCCGGTTCAGGAAAGTCCACCATGATTCGCCACTTCAATCGCCTAATCGATCCAACCATGGGACAGATTTTGGTGGAAGGGGTAGATGTCATGCAGCTTTCTAACAAGGAGTTAGAGCAGTTTCGTCGTCATAAGATGTCGATGGTGTTTCAACGTTTTGGCTTATTGCCCCATCGCACTGTTATCGACAACATCGCTTACGGTTTGGAAATTCAAGGAATAAGTAAAGAAGCGCGCTTATCAAAAGCAAACGAATGGTTGGATACCGTTGGATTAACGGGTTATGAGAACCAATACCCAGCTCAGCTATCAGGTGGTCAGCAGCAACGCGTAGGCCTCGCGCGAGCATTGGCAACCAACGCCGAAATACTGTTAATGGACGAGGCATTCTCAGCGTTGGACCCACTGATTCGGAGCGAAATGCAGGATCAGCTGGTAGAGCTGCAACAGAAGCTGCACAAAACCATTATTTTCATTACTCATGATCTAGATGAAGCACTGCGCCTTGGCGATCGCATTGCGATCCTTAAAGACGGTGAGCTTGTGCAACAAGGTTCACCAGACGAAATATTGCTGCATCCTGCCGATGAGTACGTTGAAGCCTTTGTAAAAGACGTCAATAGAGCGCGAGCATTGACGGTTGAGACTGTGATGCAGCCACCTTCATATCGCATTGCCGCTAAAACCATTGAAGAAGCGCTCAGTGAGATGAAACGTGTTAAACGTAATTATGCTTATCATGTGACCGATGCAGGCTATCAAGGCGTGATAACGCAACAAGGGTTACTAGACGCGACTAAGTTAGCTCAACCCCCAAGCTGGGATGATGATATCTATGAAGAAGTGCCTATCATCTCTCCCCATTCAGCCATTGAGCAAATATTGACTGAAACCATGTCGTGCGAATACTCACTGCCCGTTGTCGATGAGCATGGTCATTTGAAAGGTGAACTAGAGCATCGTACTGTTGCTGATCTATTCGCTTATGAAGACAGCACAAAACGAAGCACCTCACGTTCAAACATCGATAAGGCCTCTTAACTGATTTAATAAAACAGCTCACAGCAATGTAGGCTGTTTTCACTATCTCTGCCCCCCTCTAGATATTTATTTGTAGACTCAAGCTTGATATCCCAATCAACATTTACATTGTTCTGATTTTCCTGACAATTTCATGCTCATATTCGGTTTTATTGACATAGATAGATCATTCTATTGCTTTTTGATGACGCAAATACCTGATAAATGTCTACTATTACTCTCATACAAAATCTTGATTTAAAGAGGGATAAAATGAAAAAAACAATGTTGGCACTAACAGGCGCGGTAATCATTCTTGCAGGCTGTCAAGATGAGAAACCTGCCGAAACAAGCGCAGTTGAAGTACCTCAAGCGACGGAAACTGAAGTCACTACTAGCGCAGAAGTTACTACAGAGACAATTGACACGCTGCCAGTAGCAGAAGAACAAGTCATCACTGAAGAAACATTTGTAGACTCTGAGCATAACGCACAAAATGCCCTGGACTGGAACGGCACATATAAAGGTACGCTTCCATGTGCGGATTGTTCAGGTATCGACATGACCATCACACTAAATCAAGATGGCACTTACGTACTTGAAGAAAGCTACCAAGACAAAGAAGACGGTCAGTCAAAGTCTGAAGGCCAATTCACTTGGGATGCAAACGGCAGCATCGTAACGTTGACAAACGAAGATGCGCCAAACCAATACTTTGTTGGTGAAAATGTACTTATGAAGCTAGACATGAATGGCGAAAAAGTAACAGGTGACCTAGCACCGTTATACAATTTAACGAAACAACAATAAGTCAATATCGATACCTGATAAATAATCTAAATCCGAGCTACCCCAGCTCGGATTTTTTCTTTCCATCGACGGCGGTTGTCTTTCTTACCTTCCTTCTCCGATCTTACATTCCGCTTCTTATCCTGATGGTTCATTACATTTCCATACGCTTTGCTGATAGAGGCTTACAACTTCATTTTGTACAGTGTTCAAAACAAATCAGAACAACTCGGAAAAATGATGAAAAAGACATTAATTGCACTACTAACTCTGACTGCTGCTGGTTCAGCGGTTGCTGGTGATACTTATATTCGTAACGGTAACATCTACAACAATGAAGGTGGCTGGAACGCGGAAGTCGGAGTGGCTCATGGCAGCGATCTTTTCAAAGATCAAAAATACAATACAGCTCCAATTCTAAATGGCGGTTACCATGGTGACGACTTTAACGCCGATCTAAGTGGCATTAACTACCGCTTCTTCGGTAACACCAATGAATTAATCAACATGAGTGCTTACCTTGTTGGCAGTGGTGTCATGCGTGACGGTGATATTGCAAAGAGCCTGAAAGGCACGGATAAACGTCGCTTTGCTGTCGATTTAGGTTTGAACACTGACTTTACGTTAGATCAACACAATGTGATTTCAACATACCTTCAGCATGATATCAGTGGTGCTTACAAAGGTTACTTAGCGGGCGCGACTTACTTCCACATTATGAACTTCGGTAGTGTTGATTTTGTTCCTTTTGCTAACCTAACTTATCAAAGTGAAGACTACGTAGATTACTACTTTGGCGTAAAACAACGCGAAGCAAATGCAAACCGCAAAGCGTACAAAGGTGATTCAACAGTAAGCTATGGTTTAGGCTACAAGCTAGTCATGCCAATCAACGATAACTGGCAAGTGAGCCAAATGACACAATACGCTCGCCTAGGCAGCGGTATCAGCGATTCCTCGATTGTTGATAGTGCAAACCAATGGGTTGTTGGCGCGAGTGTGTCGTACAACTTCTAACTCTACATTCCACATAAAGCCATCATTGCGATGGCTTTATGTATTCATACTCTGTGCTCACCGTGTCGAAATATGCTAGTTAAAGTGAGCTATCCAGAGACGATGCAAATCGCTATAACCCGTATTTTTCACCTGAACACCGCGCACTTGCTGTGTTTTTGTCACCTCTTCATAGCCAACAAATAAAGGCAAATAAAGATACTGCTCTCGTAACGCTTTTTCTACGCCTAAAAGAGATTGTAAAGATTGAGCATTTGCCATGGCTTCGCGAAGGTTTTCTCGATGGATCAACATCTGGCTTTGATCAAAACTAAAACGCAAACCTGTTGCTATCGATAGCCATTCAAATATGCCATACTCAAACGGCGCTTCCATGACTTCTTCAATTAGGAGCAAGTCCGCTCGATGTGATACGACTTCAGGAAAACTAATGTCATCAATAATGACGATCTCTAGCTCTAGTCCCGTCGCCCTAATCACTCGGTGCAACCACTCAGAGTGACGAATTAAACTTGGTATCGTCCAGACTGGCTCAGCTAGCGCTACTTTACCTTGTAGCTTAGGCGTCACAATAGCCTCTGCTATTAGTAAATCTTGCCCTTGAGTCACTAACTGAATGCTGTCAACGGCACTTTGCGCCTCATAGATTCTCTTTTGCGCATTGATGTAATCGGCAAGTTGATGCCAGTCTTCTTTTGCGAGATTAGAGTCCGCGCGCTCCCGATAGGTCAAATATGAAAATGCGCTGATTTTTTCCACTTCAACGTGATCAGAAGTTTGGTTAAAACTCAACATATTCAAGGTCTTAACATTACCATGAGACAGCGTAATTTGGTCTAACAATGCGCGCGCTGAAAAATATTCTTTGTGTGCTTGAAGAAGCATACTCTCTTGGTTCCAACCACTGATTTTAAATGGTCCGGTGCCTATGTGGTAAGAATAACCAGAACCGAAAGAAACAACATCTCGACAAAGAATAGAAGCGTGAGGAGTGGCTAGCATGTATGGAAAAAACATGTTCGGATGTTTCAATGTAATTTTTAAGCAGCTCGATGTTTCGGCAATCACACTGTCAATACACTGCCAGAGCTCGTGTACTGGTCCTTTTATTTCCTTAAGTCTTTCGATGCTCCAAACAACATCTTGTATGCTGAGAAGTTCGCCATCGTGACGATATATTCCAGGCCTCAACCATAACGTCATCACATTGCCTTCCATTTTCCACTCATGTGCTAGCGAAGGCTCAATGCCACCATTGGAATTTTGAGTCAGCAAAACATCATAAACACTTTTCGCCACATGCAGTTCAGTATGACGATAAGTATTCGCAGGATCGACCTTAGACACCCAAGGGTAAGAGGAGATCAAAATAGCGTTATTTGACTCATTCAACTGGTTCACTTTTTCAGAGGCAATCGTCAGCGCCCTGACAGCACTTTGGCCGAACCAATCGATAAGTTTTGTTATCGAGTTCATTCTTCCCCGACCAAGCTCCTCAACCAAAAATTCGGTCATCGCTTGTTGAAGGGAAATAGTAATATTCAGACGACTAGCGTTACTTCTGCCAATTGCAGGTTTCCAATCTACCCAACCGTAAGAGGCAAGCTTTTTCATCACAATAGAAACATTGCGCCTTGACGTACAAATTACCACTTCAAGCTCAGACAGCGTAACGAAGTGATATTGATGAGGTTCAAAGTGCTTTAACAGTAGATCCAGATACCTAAGATTGACATCGTTCACAAAGATTCCTAAGAGTTATTCCAAAGCAAAAAAATAGCACAGGACGCTTAGCAACTAAACTTCCTGTGCTATATCTAAACATATTCAAAGCTTGGACTCAGCTCGACCAACAGAAGTCAAAAACGTGTACTAAGCCAAGAGGTAACTTGAATAAGTATTCTTAGAAACGGTAGCTCATACCTACAGAGAACACATTGATGTCTGCATCAACCGTTACTTTTTCATTGCCAAATTTCGCAATGTCTAGCTCAGGCATCATGTATTCCCATTCAACTTGCAGAGCAAAGTTTTCAGTAATAGCGAACTCTGCACCTAAACCGTACATGCCTGTTACAGTGCTGTCAGAAATGGTGGTATGGCCTGCGCTACCGTCAATCACAGAGTTGCTAATTTTGAATTCAGCATTGAAGTAAGAAAGACCAGCTTTAGCAAAAAGGTTGAAACGATCACCAATAGGTAGAGTCGCTTTTGGTTGAATCGATAAATACTTCATATCACCAACAGTAACAACTTTGCCGTCTAAAGCATCGTAGCCACCAATGGCTGCTTCTAGAGAAATGTATTCGTTGAATTTGTAACCACCGAATACTTTGCCTGAAAGGCTTGAGTCATCTTCAAGTTTAAGTTTAGTGCTAGCGTTAGTACCACCACCATTGATAGAGCCATTAACATCACCAAACGATGCTTGACCTACCGATGCACCAACGTAAGGAGCTGCGTTTGCAACAGAACATGTTGCTAGAAGGGCTGTCATTAGCCATGTTTTTTTAAACATTGTATTTCACTGCCTGTTAATTATTGAGGTTGTGTTTTGCCCATCCTTAAGCACGTCATGCTATCCATTTCACTCGGTTTCAAAACCAAGTTGATGTTAATGAATAAAAACTCAATAAAACATGAAATATTTAAACACAACTTTGCCACTTTCTTTCTTAATCATGACAATTTAGTCATTTCACAAGCACTGTTGCTTCAACCAATTAGTGAGTTTGATAATTTCCGCCTGCTTGGCTCGGCTCTTTTTATGAATAAAATAAAAGCTGTCCCCCGTCTCTAATCCATGAGAAGGGATATACACCAAATCATGCGCTTTATCTCTTTCATTGAGCATAAAATCATTCGCAAATGCGATGCCTTGGTCATAACGTGCAGCCTCAATTGCCAACAACATATGACTAAAATGTTGAACATCGACATCTTTTGGCAAAGTGTAACCACCCGCTCTGCACCACTCTGCCCAGTCTTTTCCTCTCTCACGATAAATAGAGTCTGTCGACAAAATAGGATATCGCCAAAGCGCTTCTGGAATGGGTTGATCTTGTAACTCTTTCCAAATTTTATGGCTGCATACCGGATACAGCGTTTCCGCGTATAACTTCACCGACATATAGTTGCGCTTTGGCTTCTCTACCGTGATAAAACAATCACCAACGCTATCTGTCTGCTCAGGATCACCAACAACCATATTGAGTGTCAGATCGATTTCCGGATGTAACCGCTTAAAATCAGACAAACGCGGAATAAGCCACTTTACGGCAAGCGAGCTATAAATCGCTAAACGTATGCTGCCTTTGTCCCCTTCTCTCACCTTTTGGCTGGCCATCGCAATAGAGCTAATTGCCGGGCTAATATCCTCTAAATAACGAGCACCAGTATCCGATAAAGAGAGCTTTCTTCCTTGACGAATAAATAATGACTCGCCCAAATAATCTTCCAATAATCGTATCTGATGACTAACGGCACTTTGCGTCACATTCAGCTCTTCAGCCGCAAGCGAAAAGCTAGAGTTTCGAGCGACAGATTCAAAACAGTGAACCGCTCTGAGTGGTGGCAATTTCATTATCTAAAAATCTCATACTTAAACTAATAAATATCACTTCACTTCATCCTATGACATCACCTACTCTTTGGCAAAGAAAGAGGAGAGGAAATAAGTGAAAGTTACATCGGTCGGCGCAGCTATGCTGCTATTAATTGTTGGGAATCTCATTGCGGTGCTTTCGGACTCTTTAATTAAAAGTGTCGGAAATGAAGTGCCTATTTTTCAGTTTGTCTTTTTCCGACAAATTTCCGCAGTGCTTTTCCTACTGCCTGTCTGCTTGCTGACAAAAAAGACTCATTTTCTTGAAGGATTTAAATGGCATGCTGTCCGCGCTCACGTGTGGTTGCTTGGTGCTATATTTATGGTTTTGGCGATTTCATCTTTACCGCTCGCAACTGCGAACGCAATCTTCTACGCCGCGCCATTGATCATGTTGCCGCTTGCAGCAATCTTTTTTGGAGAACAGTTATCTAAGCAATCGGTCGCCGCTGCGATAATGGGCTTTGCCGGTGTATTGGTCATCATTCGTCCAGACCAAATCGATTGGGCAGCGATTTCAGCTTTAGTTGTTGCAATTACTTTAGCAATCAATAACTTGCTCATTCGAAAACTGCCAAAAAATCAGTCTGTGATGCAAACGCTATTAATGACAAACTTGGCAGGTATTCCCGTGGCTTTCTTACTTGTTCTGATCGAAGCGGAACCTTGGGACTGGAGTGCTTTCCCTGTCGCTGCTGGCTCAAGTTTGTTCATCATGATTTATGCGGCAACATGTGTGATCGCTTACCGCTCGATTGATAGCAACAAAATTGCCAGCGCTGAATACAGTGGCTTAATTGGTGCCGTGTTTGTGGGATTAATCTGGTTTGGAGAAGTGCCAGACATATTCATGGCGATAGGAACAATAATGATTGTTGTGCCGCTGGTTTGGCTTTCTAAACGAGAACGTCGCAAGAAAAAGCTGCAAGCTCAGCAAGAGCGAGAACAAAAAGAGGCGCACGTTACTTAAAATCGCGCTCTATCTCAAGGACTAAAAAACCGAGTCGTAAGTGCTCGGTTTTTTTATGTAGCTCTAATCCATTCTGATGTAAGCGACCACATGAGATAAAAACTGCCTTGCAAAACGATCATTAAACCGGATGCGATATTCATGATCGGCTTCCGATACTAAACGCCAACCTTCAGCAAAGTACGCTTTGATATCATCGACCGCTTCGTCTTCATTTTTGATGTGTTTCGCGTTCCACTGATAAGTGCAAGAGACAACGATCAGCCCACCAACCTTAGTGGTTTTTTTTAGAGCATTGATCACGCTAAGTGGCGACTCACATTGATCAATCACATTTAAACATACGACTAAATCAAAGCTAGACTGGAGAGTATCGTGCTCAAAAGGTTGGTTAATCAGCGTCAAATCAACATGAGCACATTTTTGCACGATATCTCTATTCTCTACTTCTAACGTGTTTATGGTGTTCACATCGTACAGATAAGTTAACTCGACCCGTTGTTCTTCTATTAAAAGCTGCTTAAAGCCATCCATTAACCTATTTGAAGGCTCAACCAGCGTCGCTTCTTTAAGGCTAGGTAAGCGTTGCACTAACTCATAATAGTTTCTTCCCAGGGCCGCCCCAACCTCAAGTAGGGAACACGGCTGAACGCCGCTCTCAAGTGCCGTCTGCGCAATAAAGTCAGCGACTTGGGAACAATGTGGTGATGACAAAAAAGAGAGTGGGACTTGTTTTGAGCGACTGGTTATCGTCTCAATCTGCTTATCTTCGATGAACTTGTCGAACCATTGCGCTTCGAAATAACCAGCTAAACCGCGATCGGTCAGGTAAAAATCTTCCATGTTTTTTCCGTTCGTACTTTTCGAAAAGTGATTGTATCGAACGCTGAAATTAGCTGGTAATTCTGGCTGCACATTCCCGCGGGAAAATAGATGAAAACACCGCTTATGTGAAAAAGCCCTTTCATCTCAAGATAAAAGGGCTTGTTAATTACTTCGGTTGGGGAGCTAGTTATTGCGGAAGAACAACTTTGCCATCTTGAATTGGGAACGTTTTTGTCGCTGGCTTGCTCGCTAAGCGAACCGTCGTTGGCGCACCTGAAACTTCATAAGTGACATCGTAACCCACTACTTTTTCAGATGTTGTGTATTCTGTGTGGCACTGCTTTTTCGTCGTTGTCACTACATCGCCTTGTTGCACGTTCTCCTGAATCTTACGACCCGTTAATGCACCAGCGATCGTACCAGCTGCAGTTGCAATCACTTTACCTGAGCCGCCACCGATTTGGTTACCCAATGCCGCGCCAGCTGCTGCGCCGCCGACCGTACCAATTATTTTATTATCATCCGTAGGAGCAACTTGCTCCGTTACTACCACGTCTTTACATACTTGGTGTGGATTTTTCACGGTTTCAGTCACCGCTTCAACCAAAGTAATGTTTGCTTGGGTTGGAGCTGGTGGCGTTTTGTCTTTACAGCCTGCTAGTACAGCAACAACTGCCGTTGCAATTGCGATAGATTTCATATTCATGATTTACATCCCAGTATGGTTTGCTTTGATGAGCGGTATAGTAAATCGCAATTAGGAAATCACATCAGGCGAAAACAAACCCTCTGTCATTAACGAGTAAAGAAACACTGTTTTATAAAAGGTACGTCAAGAAACACTCAACAGAATGTCAACTAAGCTAAAACCGTATCATTACTGATTATGGTTAGGCTTGATTAACCTATGAGGCTTATTTTTAAGCCAAGCTTAAAAACAGTTCGTCATCCGTTAAATACTTATGACGGTGACTCAGGTTACGCACGTGCATAAACATAAAGTCAGGAAAACCAGGAGCAATAATGTTGTTTGGTTCCCAGCATACACCGCCAACAAACACATATCGCCCTTGCTTGTCATCTTCGTGAAGGGGGTTATTAAGAGGAGAAGAAAACTCTGCGCGACAACCTTCAATCACACAAACAATTTGTCCTTTAAAAAGGCCGATCACGCGCTTAACAAGATTTGCCTTGATGCCACATTTCCATGCTTGACGAGTGGCCATCTCATAGCCATATTTTCGGATCGCTTTCTTTTGCAAATGTACTACTAGGTTCATTTTGACTCCTGATTCAAGCAATTACGCGAAGCCCAAAGTCATAAAAGCAGATAGACGTCTATACCCGAGTGACCTCATGGTACATGGGAATAAACTACGTGATTAGACTGAGTTTAGTGTCCGATGAAAATACACCTTCCACGATGCTGTAACTTATCGATTTACACCAATCATAGGCACATAGCACATCAAAAAAACAACCTCATTTTCGAGTGCTTTCCTACGCTGTATCTGGTTACTTCTGCGTATTACTATAACGAAATCACCCTCTACGTTTGTCTATATAAATTTGTCGTAACGATAGAGGGTGCTTATCAAGAAGGAGGGATAACGCCTACGCGTCGATGAGATAGTTTTGACCTTCAGTTTCTAGACGATCAATCAGTTTACGACACTCATTTAAATCAAGAGGTTGCTCGAAGCGGCGCTTGAGGTTCATCAAAAAGAAGATATCTTCACACATGGCTTTCTCAGGTTCGTCACTGATTTTTGCGACTGGTGAACCATTGCACGTGACCATTTTGATCACGATAGAAAGTGGCTGGTAGGCTTCACCCGCTTTATTGACATAATCACCCATATCATTCGCAAGAAAAGTACCGATACCGAAACTCACCTGAATACGTCCCTGGAAATACTCGCAAATATCTAACGCTTGTTCGAAGTTAAGTCCGTCTGTAAACACCAGCGTTTTTGTTAACGGGTCTATATTAAGCGACTGATAGTGTGCAATCATTTTTTCACCCCAGCTATAAGGGCAACCACTATCGTGACGTACACCGAAATACGCGTTACTTAGCTCTTCATCAAAGTCTTTAAGGAAGGCATCAATACCAATCGTGTCGGTCAGTGCAATACCTAGTGCACCGTTAAACATTTTTTGCCAACGTTGCAAAGCCACTTTTTGCGAATCTCGCACATTCACCAGAGCTTGATGGCCCATAAACCATTCATGAGCAACGGTACCGATAGGCGTTAAATTCAGTTCTTTTGCTAAGTGGTAGTTGCTTGTTCCTGTCAAACATTCCGGCACTTCCTGGCACAAGAACTCCATCATGGTGCGCTGAGCTTGAAAGGAAAAACGTCGACGCGTCGACATATCAGAAAACTTAAAGTTAGTGATGTTACGACGCTTTAGTTCGGATTTTAGGTACCGAACTTTTTCTCCTAAAACGGTGGTAAATTGCGCTACAGGGATATCTGACCAACGCTGACGGCTACGAACTTCAGACACGATACTCATTATGATCGTTTCGTACAAAATAGTATCTCGCCACAAACCATTGATAGTAATGCGTAACTGGCTTGAGCCATCAGCCATGGCTTTATTATGGAAAGAGACATCACTTTGCGGGTTAAACCGGAAATGGCGCAATGCATCAACAAAATCAGGATTCAGGTAAGGCGCGACACGCTTGATGTATTCGATTTCTTCTTGCGTAAATTGAATGTCTTGCAGTTTAAGAACTTCTGCTTTTACCTCTGGTAGCAGTTCAGAGAGATCTTCCTCGCTACGCACAATAAACTTGTATGACACCATCGCATCAGGGTAAAGCGCTGTTACTGCGCTCATCATATTGACTTTGTAAACATCAAAATCCAAAGCGCTTTGAATGATGCGGGAAGAAAATAGTTTGGTGGTCATTAGGTGCCCTTCTACACGCCCTTCCTGGGTATATAACTTTTTGTTACTAACTAATTTGCGTAAACAATAAACACCCATCTATAGTTTGTCAACTTTTGTTACTAACCACTCATTTTTATAAGGTTTTTCTGTCTAGAATTCACACACAGATTGTGAATAAGTCAGATTCATTCGTAGATTTATACTCAAGGCGTACTATGAAGCACTACCAAAAACGTTTCGCACAACTCGTTACTTACCCATTGATTGACCACTTGTTATGCGCTAGATTACTTACAAATCAATATTAGGACCCAACCATGATCGTATCTGTCGACATTATTCCATTCAGGCTATCTGGCTGTGCCGATAAGGGATTGGAAGTGTTGTTGATTAAACGTTCAAATCCAAATCGGCCATACCATGGAGTCTGGGCACTACCGGGCGGATTTGTCTTTGATAAAGACTTAACCAGTGAAGGCGGACGCCCGGCCGATGAAAACTTTGACGCGGCGCGTCGCCGAATTTGCCGCGAGAAAATCCATACTTACCCTCGTCACTTTAGTGAAGCGTTTATCGACGGCGATCCCAAGCGTGATCCAGAAGACTGGAGCTTAAACATTACGCACTACGCCTTGGTCGATCGTAACAATGTAGAGCAAATCAACAATGCAGGTGTACCAGAGTGCCAACTTAAATGGTTTTCGCTACAGTCTATACTCAATGGAGAAGAGACCCTCGCGTTTGACCATCAAAAAACCATTGAAAAAGCGTGGCAGAAGCTTCGTGCATCCATTGAATACACATCGGTTCTTTTGTTTGCATTAGACAAAGAGTTTTTGGTTGCCGACATCATTTCTGCTTATCAAGAGTTTGGTATTGATATTAGCCGAATGACGATTAAGCGCCGCTTGATAGATTCAGGCGTACTAAAACCCACCAATAAAGTCGCTTCTACCAACAAAGGCAAAGGTGGAAAACCCGCAATGGTATATACGCTGACCAGCGACGAAGTAACCTTTTTTCAAAACTGTTTGCGTGGATAAACGCAGGCAATCAGACAGACAAGGAGTCTGCCATGACTGTTCGAGTAAACTATCAAACTACAGCAGTGATCGACGTTGATCCAGAGAAAGGCTTTAGCGAGTTATGTCCAAATGAACTGCCCGTTGCAGGTGCGTTGGAAATCGTACCGGAGCTTCTGAGTAATCATGCCAAAGGCCGATTAAAACTGGTCAGTCGTGACTTACACCCACCAAAAGCAAAATGGGATGCCGAAACACCAGCCAACATGCTTGAACCCGTCGGTCTACCCAATGTGGATATAAAATGGAACCGCCATTGTGTACTTGGCACAACAGGTTCTGAACTGCTAGACGGTTTACCACCTGTTTTGGACTATGATTTTCAAGTTAATAAAGGCATGGATCCTGATGCGCATCCTTACGGTATTTTCTTCCATGATATTGCCGATACTAAAACGACAGGTGCACATGAATTTCTAAAATTCAACGGGATTGATACCCTAGTGATCGGTGGTCTCGCGCTAGATTTTTGTGTGAAGAAATCCGTCATGCAAGCACTGGATCTTGGCTACAATGTGGTGGTCAACCTTGCTTCAACTCGCGCAGTGCTGCCTGATAATGTTGAAAATGTGCTGACAGAGCTCAAGGATCAAGGCGCATTATTTGTCGAAAAAGCGGATGACATCATCGTAGAAAAATTCGCCTAGAGACGATAGTAACCGAGAAGGATTTCACTATGCATCAACATGAAAAATTGAATTACGTCGAATTTGGTTCCACCAATATTAACGCTACAAAACAATTTTTTGAGCGTGCCTTTGACTGGACTTTTATCGATTATGGTCCTGAATACTCTGCATTTTCAGGACAAGGGTTAGATGGCGGATTCTTCAAATCTGAGTTTGTAAACCAAACCGCAAATGGTGGCGCACTTTTAGTGTTTTATAGCTCAGATATTCAGGCCACGCAGATAAAAGTTGAGCAGCATGGTGGAAAAATTATCCGCCCTATTTTCGAATTTCCCGGCGGCTGCCGATTCCACTTCACCGAACCAAGTGGAAATGAATTCGCAGTATGGTCGGAGAGCAATTAGTACTTACCCCAACACCACTTCCACACCTAGCTTTTTGATTTGCTCAAGGTCGCTTTTCGGAGCGGCTTTGTCAGTTAACAACACCGATATTTCGTTGGTATTTCCAATTGAAGAAGGATAAATCTGTCCAAACTTACTGGAGTCCGTCAGTACGATGTTACGTCTATTCTTTGCCAGAATGGCCTCTGCGATGTCGGCACGCATCATGTCTCGGCTAGTAAAACCAGTGTCTTGGTGAAATCCGTCTATACCCAAGAAAGCCGTGCTGAAGTGAATGTTCTCAATACAGAGTTTGGTGAGCGGGCCAACGAGGCTCTCACCTTGATGCTGATACACACCACCAAGCAAGATGATGTTAGCTGAGGTGTTACGGATGAGATGGGCGATGTACGCCGATGGGGTAATGATGGTCACATCGCCGCGTTCAGCTAAAGTGCGAGCCAAGAGCGCATTAGCACTGCCGCCCTCGATCAATACGGTTTCGTTTGGTGATACCAAGTCCGCCGCTTTATTTGCAAGTGATTGTTTAATATCGAAACGGACTTCTAATCGGGTATCAATATCATCACTTTGCAATGCGGTAGCTGCGCCGTGTACGCGCTTTAGATAGCCCTGTTGCTCCAGAAAATTCAAATCCTGCCTGATGGTCACGCCCGACACGCCGATAATGTCAGAAAGCTCCGTGACTTGAACGCGTTTACGATCATTCACTAATTGCAGGATTTCATTTTGTCTTGGGTTCACAGGCTCACTCCTTATTAATGAGCTTGCAGTATACGCCCGAACACTTTCATATGAAAGCAGCCTGTGAACGATAGAAATAAGCGAAGCTGCGTTACACCGTAAGCTCTAGACGGTTGCCATCCGGATCTAATACGCAGCTTTCGTAGTAACCATCACCCGTTTGTCTCGGACCGTCGATCCATTGGTAGCCATCATCTACTAAGGTTTTGGTTAATTGTTCCACCGCCTGCTCTGATCCTAAAGCGAAGGCAAAGTGTGCTAATCCTGTTATCTGCATCGCATGAGATTTTTCACAAGCGGTCACGCCTTCCATCGACATTAACTCCAATCGTGCACCACTTTCAAACGAAAGAAAGTAAGATGAAAACTGCTTAGTTGGGTTGTGGTATTTATCGTTAGACATCACGTTAAAATATTTCTCATAGAAGGCTTTTAACTCTTCCAAACGTTCTGTCCAAATCGCGATATGTTCAATTTTCATTGGGATTCCCCTTAGCTCTTAACTGCGCTCAATCTAACGAGGAAAAGCAGCACAAAAAAGAGAGCAAATCACCACCGAGTTGTTCCTGTTTTATGTCCGAACTGCTCATCGATGAGTCATTAAATCTATGGTTGGAGTTGTGTTTGAGCGAAAGTGATGTCCATAATGGCGCAAAGTTTTACAGGATAAAATGATGGAAGAGATTTACTTCGCAGGCGGCTGCCTTTGGGGCGTTCAAGAATTTATGCGTCACCTTCCCGGCGTAATTAGCACCGAAGCAGGACGAGCAAATGGCACGACGGATAACACTCAATCCGAATACGATGGTTACGCAGAATGCGTGAAAACCCAATTCGACCCTGAACAAGTTTCGGTTGAAACTTTAATGGGGTATCTGTTTGAGATCATCGACCCGCACAGTGTTAACAAGCAAGGTAAAGACGTAGGTGAAAAGTACCGTACCGGTGTTTATAGCCAAAACGAGCAACACCTAACGATTGCTAAAGCGTTTATCGCAGCAAGACCGGATGCCGATAAAATCGCCGTAGAAGTGCTGCCACTCACAAACTACGTGCCAAGTGATGATGAGCACCAAGACCGACTCACGCGCTTTCCAAACGACTACTGCCATATCCCGTTAGATTTGCTGCATAAGTACAAAAATCCGTCTTAATGGATAAGCCAAATCCAGCGTACTAACCCCTCCTAACCTCCTCTTGGCTTCAGATTCGGAGCTGACATTCGCCAATGTGTCTCAAGGGGAGGGACTAGCTAAGTTCACTAGCAGTTCTCCTAAGCCATCACTCCGCTCCGCGACGAAGGAGCGTGGTGATAAATCTATTGCCAACGGGCAACCTGTACCATTGAACCCGACAAGCGCTCAAAACAAGAGTGCTGCTCGCTTTATGTCTTTTCTCAAAGAGATAGAAAATAGAGCTATTAAAAGGGTTATTGGAGGAGATTTAGCACAAAGCCTCTTTTTTATAGCAAAATTGAACCATATTTGATTCCCTTCTCGTTTATTTTTAAGCTTCATTATTAATTTCAAAATAACTGGAATATAAATCACATAATAAATTTTATAATATTCCTCGTTATTAATGACGGCTATCACACTTAAGCTTGGGTGATACAAAAGTATAGTTATTGTATTTTTTTTACTATTTCCGAAAACCACTTCATTAATTAAATTTGACTCATTACTTCAGTACCAATGAGTCACAAAATGATTACAGAACTAACAAACGTCAATTTAATTAACGGCAACCTTCAAGCAAATAATAAAAAAGAAGTCTTTGAAGAGCTAGCGCAAATGCTATTCGAAAATAATCGAATAAGCAGCAAAGAGGCTTTTTTAACCGACATCGAAGCACGTGAAGCATTAAGCGTGACTTCAATGGACGGCATCGCATACCCACACGCAAAAAGCAAAGCGGTGACAGAGCCTGCAATCGCTGTTGGCGTAAAGCGCGAAGGCATCGAGTATGGCGACGAAGAGGGAGTCAAACCAACCGTATTCTTCATGATTGCTTCACCTGATAACGGTGCCGACCACCATATTTATGTTCTTCAAGAATTATTCGGAAAATTTAGCGAAGAGTTTATTGAAGATATTCATAACGCAAAAGACGAAAACCAAATACTAAATATTTTAATTAATTCATAAGGCGTGAAATTATGAGTACAATCACAGCTCAAGCTAGCAATAATAGCGATTTCAAAAAACTCCTAAGTACCATGAAAGGTCACCTTTTATTCGGTACTTCTCACATGCTTCCATTTATCGTTGCGGGTGGTGTACTACTGGCGCTGGCGGTAATGGCATCAGGTAAAGGTGCGGTTCCTGCGGACGGTTTATTGGCGGATATTTCTAATATCGGTATTAAAGGTCTGGTGCTGTTCCCAATTATTCTTGGTGGCTTCATTGGTTACTCAATTGCAGACAAACCGGCACTTGCTCCAGCGATGATCTCTTCTGGCATCATGGCTGACATGGGCGGCGGCTTCCTAGGTTGTATCGTCGCTGGTTTTATCGCTGGTGGTGTAGTTCTACAACTTAAGAAGATCCCTCTTTCTGCTAACATGACTGCGTTGGGCGCTTACTTTATCTACCCGCTTGTTGGTACGCTTATCTCTGCAGGTATCGTTCTTTGGGGTATCGGTGAGCCAATCAAGATCTTCATGGCTTCTATGAACGAATTCCTAGCTTCTATGGCTGGCGCCTCTAAAGTGGTTCTAGGTACGATTCTTGGTGGTATGACTGCATTCGATATGGGCGGCCCTATCAACAAAGTAGCAACGCTATTCGCTCAAACTCAAGTTGATACTCAACCATGGCTAATGGGTGGTGTTGGTATCGCAATCTGTACGCCTCCTCTAGGTATGGCACTAGCAACATTCCTATTCAAAAAGAAGTTCACTAAACAAGAGCAAGAAGCAGGTAAAGCAGCAGCAATCATGGGTTCTATCGGTATCTCTGAAGGTGCTATCCCATTCGCAGCAAACGACCCTGTACGCGTTCTTCCTTCAATCGTTGCTGGTGGTATCGTTGGCTGTGTGTTCGGCTTCCTAACAGACGTACTACTACACGCACCATGGGGCGGTCTAATCACAGCACCTGTATCAAGCAACATCCCAATGTATGTTGTGGGTATCGCACTAGGCTCACTAACAACAGCAGTTATCGTTGGCTTCTGGAAACCAGTAGCTGAAGAAGAAGCAGAAGACGAAATCGCAGAAGCAGCACCTGCACAAGCTCAAGCGGCTCCAGTAGCAGGCGAAGGCGAGTACGACATCGTAGCAGTAACATGTTGCCCATCTGGCGTAGCACACACATTCATGGCAGCGAAAGCACTAGAGAAAGCAGGTGCAGCAGCAGGTCTGAAAATCAAAGTAGAAACTCAAGGTCAAAACGGTATCCAGAACCGCATCACTGACCTAGATGTAGCAAACGCGAAGCTGGTTATTCTAGCTCACGATATCCAAGTAAAAGACGCTCACCGCTTTGCAAAAGCAAACGTTGTTGAGTGTTCAACGAAAGAAGCGATGCGTAACGCAGCGACTCTTGTGAAAGCTTAAACCTTAAGCTCCTCCCCCTAAGAGCCCTTTCCCCCAAAGGGCTCTATTTCAAGTTTTTAAGTTTTAGTAATACCCCTGATTTTTTTAATTATACAACCCTACAATTTACAAGGCCTTAAAAATGAAATTCAAACCTTCCCTACTCGCTTGCGCAGTTCTCAGTGGTCTAGTCGGTCTGACTGGCTGTAACGACGACACAACCAACATTTATGAAGGCGGTGACACCAACCCTGCACTGCCGGATATTCCTGACGGCGGCAAGCCAGTATGTCCTCCAGTTGGCGATGGCGACTGTGATGACAAGCCAAACCCAGAAACACCTGAAATCGACATGGGCGTTCACATCCCAGTAGATTTCGCCGATATGGACGTTACACGCTACGTCAACCCATTCATCGGCACAGGTAACCTAGGCAACACCTACCCTGGTGCAACCACACCACACGGCATGGTGCAGCTTTCTCCTAACAACGGTTCTAACGGCTGGGAATACATTTCAGGCTACTACTACCACGACGCACGTACTTCCGGTTTCTCTCATACCCACCTTTCCGGAGCAGGTGCTGGCGACTTGAACGACATTCTCGTCATGCCAATCAACTCGCGTTCGGATTACATGATTGATGAAGGTTCAGCAACGCTAAACCTAGAAGCGTCTCGCTTCCAACATCGTGACGAGCAAGCGACAGCAGGTTACTACAAAGTCGATCTATTGGATTACGACATCAAAGCCGAGTTAACGGCGTCGGATCGCGTTGGTGTGCACCGCTACACCTTCCCTCGTGATGAGAAGTCAGAAATCATCGTGAACACTGGCTTCAAAATTAACTGGGACTACACCTCTGATTCTTACTTGAAATGGGACAAAGACAATAACCGTCTAGAAGGTCACCGTTTCTCTGACGGCTGGGCACCAAGCCAAAAAGAATTCTTCGTGATGGAATTCGACCAACCAATCAAAAACGTTCGCTTTGCTTACTACGATAAAGAGCAAGGTCGTTACATGGACGTGCCCGAAGGCATTGCAGAAATCGGTAACGAGACACGCGGCAAGTACCAATACGCGCGCGCTTACGTTGAATTCGACACATCCAAAGACGGCTTAACGGTTGAAGCGAAATTGGCGCTATCAAACGTTGAGATCGGCGAGAACGGAAAATCAGGTGCTTCTCTTAACATGACAGAAGTTGCGGGCATGAACTTCGACCAAGTACGCGAAGCGGCAACGAAGAAATGGGAAGACGAACTCGGCAAGATCCAAGTCTCTGGCGACGAAGATTACAAACAGACGTTCTACACCGCGATGTACCACTCGTACCTAGGTCAAACCATTCACTCTGACTTAGATGGTCGCTACCGCCAAGTTCACCAAGGTCGTAACGCTTACCCAGATGGCAACACACCTTGGGGCGACAAGATCGATACGCTGAAAGAATCGATCCGCACTGCCGATGCCAACAAAGATGGCAAAGCAGACTTCACGCGTTACGACACTTTCTCTTTGTGGGATACCTACCGCGCAGTTCAACCGTTGTCTTCGATTCTTGAGCCAGACCGCTTAGCAGACGTGGTTCTGTCTATGCTGTCTTATGCCGAAGAAGAATGGGTAGATGACAAAGGCAACGTGCGCAAAGGTCGCCTGCCTGAGTGGACATTCAAAGGCAACGAAACAGGCATGATGATGGGCATGCACTCAACGCCTGTGATTCATGATGTGTTGTCGAAAGGTTCACTAGAAAAACGCATGATCGATCTTGGCTTCACAGAAGCAGAGCGCAAAGACGTAAAAGAACGTTTAGTTGAAGCAATGATCACTGACGCGCGCGCCGCAACGAGCCAAGGCGTAGCATGGATCAAAGAGTACGAAGAACAAGGTTACGTGCCAGCGCAATTGCACGACACTCCACCAGATTCTTACGGCGGTCACTCACCATTTAAAGACTCTTGGACAGCATCTTACTCGCTTGAATACTCAATGAACGACTGGGCAATCGCGCAATCGATCAAAGAAGTATTTGGTGAAGAAGATCCACGCTACACCGAGTTCGCTAACCGTTCTAAAAACTGGCAAGCGCAATTCGACTTCGGTGGTAAGCAATACCAAGGTTGGTTCAAAGCCCGTGACTACGATGGCGAGTTTATCGACGCAGGTTGGGTAGACCCAATCACCGGTCGCGCGGTTGGTAAAGACTGGCGTCCAGACATGTTCAACTGGGCATTCTCTGAGTCTAACGGCTGGCAATACTCGTTCAGTGTTCAGCACGACATTCATGGCTTGATTGACCTGATGACGCGCTTCGACAAGACACAAAACCCTGAAGCAGAACGCGGTGACTTGTTCGCAGCTCGCTTGGATGAGTACTGGTCAACCTACCCAGACCGCAACGCTGGCGACAACCAATTCCCAGTGTTCAACACAGGTAACGTTGGTCAGCACGTTCAAGGTAACGAACCAGATATCCACGTGCCGTACTTGTACAACTACGTAGGTCAACCTTGGAAAGGTCAGGCAGCCATCGCCGCAGCAACCAACATTTGCTACAAGAACACCGCTGACGGCATTTGTGGTAACGACGACTTCGGTACGCTCTCTGCGTGGTTCGTGTTCCGTGCACTTGGCTTCTACCCAGTGAACGCTTCTTCTGGCATCTACGAAATCGGTACTCCGCTGTTTGAAAGCGCGTCTATCGATGTCGGCAACAACCAGAAGTTCACGGTGACTGCGAAGAACGTTAGCCGCGAAAACATCTTCATTCAATCGGCTCGCTACAACGGCAAAGACTTCAACCGTACTTACCTGACTCATGACGAAATCATGTACGGCGGTGAGTTGGAGTTCGTGATGGGCGACAAACCTAATCAACGTTGGGGCTCTCTAGAGCAAGATCTTCCACCAGCACAAGGCATCGGTGAGTTCTTGCATGAAGACGAGATGCCAGCAGGTTCTCGTTAATCCCAATAGTGACAACTCAGCCGGGGGAGCGCATCTCCCGGCTACCCCTACAAGCAAATTTTATAAGCAGTCCTTTATAAACAGTCTCTTATAAACACTTTTTATATACGAATAACGACAAAACGGTATGCACATGTTTAAACGTAATCTTATCTCTTTGGCTATCCTGGTTGGTCTGACGGGTGGCTTGGCTGGCTGTAACAGCGACAACGATTCTTCCTCTTCACTGCCGGGCGATCCAATTGTTGATCTTGCGGTATTGAAATACGTCGATCCTATGATCGGCACAGCGGCTTCTGGTCATACATTCCCGGGCGCGACGGTACCGGCAGGTATGGTTCAACTGTCTCCAGATACTTTCATCGGTTCTAACACAGACCATGAATCAGGACTTAACCCTTGGCACTCGGCATCTGGCTACTGGGATTCATCCAACTACGAAACTGGCGAAGTGGTTAACACTGACGTTCCGCTGTACGGCTTCTCCCATACTCACCTTTCAGGTACAGGCGCAACGGACTTAGGCGACATCTTGGTTCTGCCATACGCAGACATGGCGAACACACAACTGAACTCTTTCGACAAAGCCAATGAAGAAGCAAGCGCAGGCTACTACAAAACCAAGCTAAACCAAGGTCAAATCGAAGTAGAACTGAGCGCAACCAAACGCGTTGGTTTGCACAAATACACCTTTGCTGATGGCGCAGACCGCAACGTGAAGTTCGATTTAGGTCATACCCTAATGAACAACAACGGCAAGTCTTTGAAGAACAAAGTAGAAGTGGTGGACGAATACACCATTCGCGGTCGTAAAACATCAACAGGCTGGTTCCAAGGGCAAGATCACCAAGGTCAAGACATCTTCTTCTACGCGAAATTCAACCAGCCAATCGCCAAAGCACTGCTGGGGGAACAAGATCTAGAACCAACCCGCGAAATGCGTAATGGTGCGGTTTACTCAGGCGATGATCTGACCGCTTACCTAAACTTCGGCACAGGCGAAGAGCCAATTGAAATCCGCGTGGGTATCTCTCCAGTTAACTGGCAAGGCGCACAGAAAAACTTAGAAGCGGAAGCACCAAGTTTCGACCTAGCACAAGTGAAAGAAGACGCAGAATACGCGTGGGCTGAGAAGCTAGCGAAAATCAAAGTTGAAGGCGGTACAGACGCAGAGAAAACCAACTTCTACACTGGCATGTACCACATGATGATCGCACCAATCGAGTTCTACGATGTGGATGGTCAATACGTGGATATGCTTGGCACAGTGCGCACACTGAAAGATGGCGACACGCCAAACTACTCGATTTACTCAACGTGGGATACGTTCCGCGCGGTTCATCCAATGTGGACCATCATCGACCCAGACCAAGCAACGCTATACGTGAAAGACTTGATTCGTAAATCTAACGACGAGTTTGGTTTATTGCCGAAATGGGAAGGTCACGGCTCAGAAACTGGCACCATGATCGGCTACCCATCGGCAGCGATTCTTGGCGATGCGGTAACCAAAGGCTTGATTGATGCCGAGCAGGCTTACACCGCATCAGTAAAATCAGCTCGATACACACCGCATGAGTACCCACAGATTCATGACGACATCCTAAGCTCACTCATGGCTGGTCAGTTGAACTACCACGAGAAAGAACAGTGTGTTCGTTACCCGAACTGGAACTCAGTATCGTACTCGTTGGAATTCTCATTCTACGATTGGACGATCGCAGAAATGGCGAAAGCTGCTGGCGATATGGACGCGTACGAAGAGTTCAAAGCTCGTTCTTACAACTCTTTGAAACACTGGGATGCAGAAGCAGGTAACGCAGACGGCACGGGCTTCTTCGTACCAACAGAACTGAAAGAAGGCGACCCATGTGCGCTGAAATACGCTTCAACTGACTTCGACCCTTACAAGTCTGACGCGTTCTACTACACAGAAGGTAACGCGTGGCAGTGGCAATGGGCGTTCATGCAAGACTTAGACAAGCTGACTGAAATCATGGGCGGCACGCAAGGTCTGAACGACAAGCTGAACAACCTATTTACTGCCGATCCAAATGGCGGCGAAGCGCACCAAGACATGACAGGCTACATCGGTCAGTACATTCACGGTAACGAACCTTCGCACCACGTCATCTACTTGTACAACCGTACTGAAGAATCTTACAAGGCGCAGGAATACCTAGACCAAGTTTACGACCAGTTCTACAAACCGACGCCAGACGGCATCATCGGTAACGAAGACGTAGGTCAAATGTCGGCTTGGTACTTGATGTCAGCACTGGGCTTCTACCAAATCTCGCCAACCGATCCAACCTACAGCATCGGTCGTCCAATCTTCGACAAAGCGACGGTAGACATTGGCTCTGGCACCTTCACGGTAACGGCTGAGAACAACGGTCCAGACAACATGTACATCAAAGAAGTGACCATCAACGGTAAGCCTCTGGATGTGTACAACACCTTCCAGCACAGCGAATTCAAAGCAGGCGGCGAACTGCACTTCGTGATGACGGCTGACAAGTCTGAAGCAATGCAAGCCAACCTAGGTGAATAATGATTTTGAGGGGACCTTATGTCCCCTTTTCTCGTGGAATAAAAACAATGAAACTAAAAAGAACCCTACTCTCTACCGCAGTGTTAACCGCCATGCTTGGTCTTGCTGGTTGTGGCAGCGACTCTGATCCAGAAACTCCGGTTATTTCTACCCCTACTTTGGAATTCGTTGATACCTTGATCGGCACTAAAGGTCTTGGCAACGTCAACCCATCGCCAGTGATGCCAGAAGGTATGATTCAACCGTCACCAGATAACTTCGATCCAAACGGTTGGAATGGCAAAGGCTCGCCTGTCGAATACGACCCAGTACACAGCTTGCTTTCTGGCTTCTCAATGACCCACATTTCTGGCGCAGGTAAAGGCGACCTAAACGACTTCGCTTTCTTGCCATACACAGGTTTCAATACTGATGCCGTGACAATGGATAAAAGCTCGGAAGTGGCAGAGGTTGGTTACTACTCGGTTGACCTTGTAGAAACCGGCGTAAAAGCTGAACTATCGGCAACCGACCGCGTGGCGTTCCAACGTTACACCTTCAAGCCGGGTGAAGACCGCAAAGTACGTATCGACCTGCAACACGAACTGTTGGAGCAATACGGCAACCACTCTCGCAGCATCTACTACAAACGCGTTAACGACACCACAGTCGTAGGCGCGCGTACTTCAAACGAATGGGGTCAATGGCAAACCGTGTTCTTCGCGGCAGAATTCTCTGATCCAATCATTGAAGAGAACCTGTACACCAAGTTAGCTTCTGAGAGCAAACTCACCCCAACCGATGCTACCGAAGTCGGCTTGGAAGATTACCGCGGCTACGCAGAGCACAAACCAATGCCGGGCGAGCCAGAACCTGACCCAGAACGTTTGGCAAAACGCGCAAACGATGTCCTGACTCATTTGAACTTTGGTAAAAGCGATGAGCCATTAGTGGTCAAGGTAGCGATTTCTGGCACTGGCGTTGACGGCGCACTGAAAAACCTAGAAGCAGACACCAACGGTTGGGATTTCGACAACGTCGTACAACAAAACCGTGTGGCTTGGGAAAACATCCTTGGCGAGTTTGAACTGAAAGGCGGCAACAAAGCCGACAAGACCATGTTCTATACCTCGCTCTACCGTACGTTTGTTGCTCCATTCCTATACCAAGACGTGGATGGCAAATACCGTGGCATGGATGGCAAAGTGCACCAAGCAGAAGATGGCTTAGTGAACTACTCAGTGTACTCAATGTGGGATACCTTCCGCGCCGCACACCCACTGAAAACCATCATCGACAAAGACCGCGCGATTGAACACGCACGCGATCTATTGAACAAATACCAAACGGGTGGCGTGCTACCAAAATGGGAACTGCACTCGGATTACACTGGTGAAATGGTCGGTCATCCTGCAGTCTCAGTTATCGCCGATGTCATGGTCAAACACCCAGAAGCCTTTACCGCAGCTGAGTTTGATTTGGCGTTGAAAGCCGCTGACGAAACGGTCAACTTTAACCTTGATAAAACTGAAAGCTGGGTGCCTTACCAAGATGCTTGGAACGGCGACAAACGCTTCACAGTAATGACGCGTCATAACGACTACCAAGAAGACGTCGGCTATATTCCAGCCAACACTAAATGGGCGCCGGACTCTGGCGAAAAACCGGGTTACGTGGAAGGCTTGAAAGTCGATAAATACGACGAGCTCGTGAACGAATCGGTGTCTTACGGTCTTGAGAACGCATACTACGACTGGTGTATCGCTCAGATCGCTAAACTTGCGGGCAACGACCAACAGTACGACCGCTACATGGCTCGCTCAGAGTCGTTCAAGAACTACTTCGATTACAACCCAGAGCAATACGGCAAACTGCAAGACACCAAAGGCAACGCATTGGGTGCAACGGGCTTTATGCGTCCGGCTTACATGAACAGCGGCAGCAAGGTTTGGGCGAACAACCTGAAAGCCGAATGTTTGGACGAGAACATGGCACTGTCTATCCCAGACGGTATGGACTACAACGCGTGTAAAGACCGCAAAGCGCTCAACGAAAGTGACGTGTTCTGGCCTTACCGTGCTGAGCACCGTGGCGAAGACTTTACCGAAGGCAACACTTGGCAATGGACATGGTTTGCACCGCACAACTTGAACGGTCTAGCCAACGTGATGGGCGGCGAGCACATCGACCGCACTGACTTCTCTCTTCCAGAAGATGTAACCGAACAAGGCAAAGCGGCATTCCTCGCTAACTTGAATGCGCTGTTTAATGCGGACTCCAACGCCGACACGAGCCAATCACACGATATGTCAGGCTACATCGGTCAGTTCGTGATGGGTAACGAGCCTGATCACCACGTGCCTTACCTATACAACTGGACGGCCGAGCCTTGGAAGACACAAGAAATCGTCGACCAAGCGATGAACGAGTTCTACCACCCAACGCATGAAGGTCTGATTGGTAACGAAGACGTCGGTCAGATGTCGGCGTGGTACGTGATGTCTGCATTGGGCTTCTACCAAGTCACACCGGGCGAAGCAAGTTACACCATCGGTCGTCCTCTGTTCGACAAAGCCGTGATTCCAGTCGCGGACGGTAAATTCACCATCACCTCAGAAAACAACAGCCAAGAGAGCATCTACGTTAAGTCGGTGACCATCAACGGCAAACAATTGAGTGACAACTTCAGCTTCGCCCACAGCGATTTGAAAGACGGTGGTGAGCTGCATTTCGTGATGACTTCAGACAAATCTGAAGCGATGAAAGCGCAGTAGCTGACACCCATTCAAATAACGCCCCCAAATTACTTGGCGTTGTAACTAGGCGACAGCGCTGCAACGTCAAGTAGTACGGGGATAAAGGGGTACACCCTCGCCCCTTATTTTCTGTAGAACCTTCACTTCTGTGGAACCATAAAAATGAAACTAAAAAGAACCCTTATCTCTACCGCTATTCTCGCTGCCATGTTTGGTCTTGCTGGCTGTAACAGTGATGACGACAACAGCAACTCTGGTACACCATCCCTCGACACCACGCTAACCCAATACGTCAATCCATTGATTGGTACAGGCGCAGATGGCCACACCTTCCCTGGGGCGGTTGTGCCTTACGGTTTGGTACAACTTTCTCCTGATACTGAAATGGAAGGCTGGGGCTCTGCTGCCGGTTACTTCGACCACGGCAAACTGACTGAAATCCCAGTGTATGGTTTTTCCCACACTCACCTTTCTGGCACAGGCATTACCGACCTTGGTGATATCTTAGTTCTGCCTTTCACCAAGAAAGAAAACGCCGTTTTCAACACCTTCGATAAAGACAACGAAACCGCAGAAGCGGGTTACTACGCGGTTGAACTGAAAAAAGGCGAAATCAAAGCTGAGCTAACTACCACGCAACGTGTTGGCTTCCACCGCTACACCTTCAAAGAGGGCACTACACCACACATCAAGTTCGATTTAGACCACACCCTCAACAAAGGTCACTTCAACAACCGCACCATGAAGGGTGATTTGGAGTTCATCGACGCTTACACCATTCGCGGTTTGCGTAGCTCGAACGGTTGGGCGAACAACCAACACGTGTACTTCTACGCCACCTTCAACCAACCTATTGTCAAAGCCATTGCTCTAGTTGACGGCGCAGAAACGGAAATCGATGTAAACAACGACAACATCGACGCAGTGAAAACCATCGCTTACCTAGAATTCGCACCATCATCAACACCGTTAGAAATCCAAGTAGGCTTGTCACCAACAGGCACAGAAGGTGCGGAGAAAAACCTAGAAGCAGAAGCAGAAGCAAAAGACGTGTCATTTGATACTGCGCGCGCTCAAGCCAACGACGCATGGCACCAAGAGCTTAGCCGCATGATGGTATCTGGCGGCACGGAAGATCAGAAAGAGATCTTCTACACCGCGCTTTACCACGCTTCTATCGCGCCAATGATTTTCCAAGATGTCGACGGTCAATACCCTGCGATGCGAACTCGCATTCAAAAAGACGCGGGCGACACACCAAACTACTCCGTGTACTCCATGTGGGATACTTTCCGTGCAGCGCATCCACTGAAAACCATCATCGATCCGGAACGTGCCGAAGAGTTTGCCAACGACCTGATTCGTAAATACGAAGACGGTGGCATCTTGCCGAAATGGGAACTGCACAGCCATTACACGGGCACTATGATCGGCTTCCCTGCGGTCTCAATCATTGCTGACGCGATGGCGAAAGGCTTAGACATCGACTCACAACTGGCTAAAGAAGCGGCTGAGTTTACGGTGCGTTACCACGAGGCATCTGAATTCCCAGATTGGACGGAAGACAACAACATCGGCGCAGCAAACGTTGTGCAAGTGAAGGTGTACGAAGAAAACGGCTTTGTTCATCACGGTTACTGGAACAGTGCGTCTTACACGCTTGAGTTTGCATATGGCGACTGGGCAATGGCAGAAATCGCGCGCATGGCTGGCGATGTAAAACTGCAAGAAGAGTTTATGACTCGTGCCGACAACTGGCTTAACCATTGGGATGCAGAGACAGGCTTCTTACGTCCGAAAAACCACCCGCTAAGCTCATCACCAAACAAACCGCCTTTGGAGTTCAACCAACCAATTGATGAAGAGCGTTTGGATGAGTGTGAAATGGTTGAGTGGCCAGAAGGCTCAGGCGTGATGAAAGAGAAATGTCCGCTGCTACCGTTCGACCCTTACTACGTGGACGAGTTTGCCTACACCGAAGGGAACGCGTGGCAATGGAAGTTCCAACCAATGCACGATTTCAACCGTCTGAAACAAGAAATCTACCAAGCCGACTTGGCGCAAGGCAAAGACACCACACCTGAGAAAGCCTTCCGTGAAGACTTGGACGAGCTATTCAATGCGCGTTCTTCAAACACAGGTGAAGAGCTGCCAGACCTAACGGGTTACATCGGTCAGTACATGCACGGTAACGAGCCATCGCACCACATTCCTTACCTATACGCGCTAACGGATGAGCCATGGAAAGCGCAAGAGTATCTAGACCGCATCATGTCAGAGATGTACACCAGCGAGCCAACCGGCTTGATTGGTAACGAAGACGTGGGTCAGATGAGCTCTTGGTACTTGATGTCGGCAATGGGCTTCTACCAAGTGACGCCTGCGGATCCGGTCTACACCATCGGTCGTCCTATGTTTGATGAAATCACCATTCCAGTGGAAGGCGGCGAGTTCACAGTCATCGCAGACAACAACAGCCCACACAATAAGTACGTGAAGTCCGTAACCATCAACGGCAAACCGCTGGATGCCAACTTCACCTTCAAACACAGCGAAATCAAAGCGGGCGGCGAGCTTCACTTCGTCATGACGGGTGACAAGCAAGAAGCGCTTCAAGCTCAGTAACGTTTTATGTAATTCGTGTTTAAAGAATAAGCAGATAGATTAACTCAGTGGCAGGAAGTGATGCGCTTCCTGCCTAAGGAATCAAGATTATGAACTTTACGAAAACCGCTATCGCCACCGCAGTGATTGCAAGTGTTATTAATTTGGCTGGCTGCAACGATGACGACAATAACACCTCACCAAGCGTCGATACTTCCAACCTAAAATACGTCGACCCATTCATTGGGACAGGCTTTAACGGACACACCTTCCCGGGTCCTGTTGTGCCAGAAGGCATGGTGCAACTTTCTCCAGATACCGAGCTGATCGGCTGGCACTCTTCATCAGGTTACCACTTCGATAAAAAGACCCTATTTGGCTTCTCCCACACTCACCTATCCGGCACGGGGATGGGCGGCTTAGGTGACATTCTGTTCCTGCCATTTACCGAAGACAAAGCCAAGTACATCGAAGACAGCGACGACTACCACGAAGCGATTTCGGTCAAGATGGACAAAACCTCAGAAGTGGCAGAAGCGGGTTACTACTCTGTGAAGATTGCAGAGAACGGTATCAAAGCTGAGCTTACGGCGTCTGAACGTGTCGGCTTCCATCGTTACACCTACCCGCAAGGTCAACCACAACGTTTGAAGATTGACCTCAACTCCATCCTTAACAGTGACTGGGGTTCGACCTCTCTGCGCAACAAACTGACGGTGAGCGAAGACGGTCATACCATCACAGGCGAGCGCGATGCAGCGCACTTCTCTGGCTGGGCGAAAAACCAAAAAATCTTCTTCTATGCGACTTTCGATAAGAAGATCAAAGACGTTTACATCCTTGCCAATGGCGAACCTGTTGACGGCCTAACGGCAGAGCATGTTTCTGAATTGATTTACGATGACCAAGGTAATCCAGTTAAGCGTGTCAAAGCGGACGTCACTGCCTACATCGAATTTGAAGATGAAGGCTCACAAGAGTTGAATGCTCAAGTGGCGTTATCTGCGGTTGACCCACAAGGTGCAGAAAACAACTACGATGCCGAAGCCAATGTCTCTTTCGATACTGCGCGCAGCAACGCACGTGAGAAATGGGCAAAAGCGCTCAACTTCTCTATCGAAGGGGGCACGGAAGATCAGAAAGAGATCTTCTACACTGCGCTTTACCACACCAAGATTGCGCCGATGGTGCATCAAGACGTAGATGGTCGATTCCGAGGCATGGGCAAAGGCTCAATTCGTGAAGGCGAAGGGGAATACTCCATCGCTTACGGTCAAGCAACGGAAGAACAGCCAAACTTCTCGGTTTACTCTCTATGGGATACCCAACGTGCATTACACCCACTGAAAACCATCACAGAGCCAACTCGCGCGGTGCAATACGCGAAGAACCTAGTTCAGAAGTACACTGAAAGCGGCTTGCTGCCGAAATGGGAGCACTTAGGTGACGAAACAGGCACCATGGTTGGCTACCCAGCGGTAGCAGTGATTGCGGATGCGATGACCAAATTCCCAGAAGAGTTTACTCAACAAGAGAAAGAGTTGGCGCTGAAAGCCGCGATCGACTCTTCGACTTACGACAACTACCCGGCACTACAAGCCGATTGGGATCAAGGCGTCTTGGATCGCACTTTAACCAAGCACATCGATTACATTGAGAAAAACGGCTTCACGCCTGCCATCCAACGTATCGATGGTGAACCAGTCTTTGAAGACTACACGGTTGAGTCTGTTTCTTACGGTCTAGAAAACGCGTTCTACGATTGGGCTATAGCACAAATTGCCAAAGCAGCCGGTGATACTCAAGCGGAAGAGCAATACCTTGAACGCTCAAAAGGCTACAAAAAATACTTCGATTACAACCCAACTGAATACGCAGAACATGGCGTGACGGGCTTTATGCGCCCAGTGATGATTGATGAAACCTTCATGACGCCATTCGACCCATACGGCACAGAACACGAGACAGGCAACTACACCGAAGGTAACGCGTGGCAGTGGACTTGGTTTGTACCGCATGACATCGCGGGCTTAAAAACCATCATGGGTGGCGATGCTGAGTTCCAGAAAAACCTAGAAGCAACCTTCACCGCAGAAAGCCAAGGCACTGAAACACCGGATATGTCTGGTTTGATTGGTCAAGTTGCGTTTGGTAACGAGCCTTCACACCATATTCCTTACCTATTCAACTGGACCGCAGAACCATGGAAGACGCAACAAGTCGTCGACCACATTCTTGATGACATGTATTTCGCTGCCCCAGAAGGCGTAGTTGGTAACGAAGACGTGGGCGCCATGTCCGCTTGGTATGTGATGTCTGCATTAGGCTTCTACCAAGTGAACGCAGCAGAACCTATTTACACTGTGGGTCGTCCGCTATTTGACAAAGCAGTGATTCCGGTGAAAGGCGGCACGTTCACCATCACCACAGAGAACAACGCCGATGACAACATGTACATCAAGTCTGTCACCATCAATGGCAAAGCTTTGGATAACGGTTTCTTCTTCGACCATTCCGAGTTCAAACCGGGTGGTGAGTTGCACTTCGTGATGACGGGCGAGCAATCTGAAGCGATGAAAGCGCCTCAATAACCTTCACTTGAAATGTGTTCCTCAGGCCAAATCAGTCTGAGGAACACAAGCTCAAATCAATCCCTTCCACTAATGATAGTGTCATTTCTGCTGCTGAAACTTCTTTGCAACCCGACGAATTTTGTCCGCACCACAACGGCGTAAATTCATCTCGGTTTTGCTTCTCCATAAGCGCTCTTAACTGAGTCATTTCAATGGATGCATATGGGAATTTCGGCGCAGACTCACAGATGTAGCCTAGCTCCGACATCGCACGATTCACAATGCCTCGTGCAGGTCGGCCCGAGAAAACATTAGTCACCGCCGTATGCTGCGCGCGCTCACTGGCAATGGCATATCGATGTAAAGACGATGTTTTCGCCTCATCACACAACAAATAGGCGCTGCCAACCTGCACGGCACTTGCCCCTAACTTCAGCGCGGCTTCTACACCATTTCTATCGGCAATTCCTCCTGCTGCAATAACAGGCAAATTCACGCGCTTGACGATTTGCGGTAACAACGCCATCAAGCCTAATTGAGTGGATAAATCATCCGATAAAAACATGCCTCGGTGTCCACCAGCCTCCAAGCCTTGGGCGATAATGCCGTCAACGCCTTTTGCTTCTAGCCAAAGTGCTTCGTCCACCGTGGTTGCTGACGAAAGGATCTTCCCGCCCCACCCTCTAATTCGAGCTAACAGATCATCGTCTGGCAAACCAAAGTGGAAACTGATCACTGGCGGTGTAAATGGTTCAATCGCGTCAGCAATATCATGATTGAAAGGCATCCTTGTCGGAGCGTTTGGCTGAGCCTGCACGGTTGCACCCACTTCAGCAAAATACGGTTGCAGCGTTTTTTGCCACTCTTCGTGCTTGTTGGCGTCATATTCCGGCATTTCATGGCAAAAGAAGTTGAGGTTGAACGGTCGATTGGTCGCCTGTTGAATAAGTTGAAGTTCTTTAACGATGGCGTCTTTGTTCAGCATTCCACAAGGTAACGAGCCAAGCCCGCCAACATTACTGACAGCTATGGTCATTTGGCTGTCTTGCACGCCGGCCATTGGCGCTTGAATAATCGGTAACTCTGTTCCCAAAAGTGTATTAAATACCTTGTTTATCATGATCTTTCCTTGAAAACTTAACCTTTACCTGTGATGGCTCTGCGCCATAGTTATCCAGACTAGACTTTCACATGATTAACCACTTATAAAGTTAAAGTGATGCATTTGTGCGCTATGCACTTTTGATAGAAATGACAAAGGGAGCACATGGCTCCCTTGATGTAGTGGCGAACAAGAATTGAAATGGCTATCGTGCTACATCTGATTCAAGCTCTAATTCTGCAACAGAAAGCATGGCAAACTCTTCCTCGGCGGTTGCTGCCACCAATTTGTTGCGGCTGTACAACCCATAATAAACACCACCGATAAGAAACAATCCCATTGTCATGAAAAAGGCTGAGGGATCAAAAGCATAAACACCTGTCATTGCGATCAAAGAAAGCACCAGAGAAATACTCGAAGTAATTATCCCGCCAGGCGTTTTATATGGGCGAGCTAACTCCGGCTGTTTAATTCGCAATAAAATATGGCTCAAGGACATTAATGCGTACGATACCGTCGCACCGACAACAGCCATCGCCAAGATTAAGTCCCCCTCCCCCGTAAGAGAAACCAAGAACCCAAAAACTCCCGGAACCAAAAGCGCACGAGAAGGCACTTTTTTGTCACTGGTTAATGACAAAGTTTGCGGCAAATAACCCGCGCGGGAAAGCGCAAACACCAAGCGACTGTAACCATAAATGATAGAGAAGAAAGAAGCGATAAGACCAGCCAATCCAAGTAAGTTCACGGCCATTGCTATCGTTGAATTGCCTGTAAGCTTCAGCGCGTCAACTAATGGCACCGCGCTATCGCCTATGACCTTTGAACCAACCGCACCAGCCAAAAGAACGACTACCAGAGTTGCGGTTAGTAATAAAAACAACATCGCACCAATGATGCCTTTTGGAACATCTTTCGCCGGATTTTTTGCTTCCTCTGCCGCTAAAGGTACACCTTCAACCGCAAGAAACAACCACATTGCAAATGGCAACGCCGCCCACACGCCATACCACCCAAACGGCAAGATTTCTGTTGCCTGAGCCGTCGCCGGAGCAATATCGAATAAGTTATTCACATCAAAGTGACCAATAAGCACACCAGCAGTAATTAGAATAGCTAGCACAGCCAAACCGCTGATGACCATCATTACTTTGAGAGCTTCGCCAACCCCTGCCATGTGAATAGCGATAAAGACGGCGTAGAAAAGTGCGTAAACAACAGGGCCATCGATACCAACCAATTCATTCACTGCTGAGCCAATAAAAATTACTATCGCAGCAGGTGCGAGCGCATATTCAATCAAAACTGATAAGCCAGTGAAAAAGCCACCTGTCGGCCCCATCGCCTGTCTTGCGAAGCTGTAACCACCACCCGCAGCAGGAATAGCCGCAGACATTTCAGCTAAAGACAATACTAGCGTGAAATACATTACTGCCATCGCGATAGCAGCAATAAGAAAGCCTCCCCATCCTGCTTGAGCGATGCCAAAGTTCCAACCGGCGAAGTCACCAGATATAACATACGAGACACCTAAGCCAGCAAGTAAAATCCAACCTGCGGTGCCTCTTTTTAGCTGCCTTTTGGCCAAGTACTCCTGATGTTTAGACATAGTAAATCCTTCTACTTTGATGAAATTAAAAAGTTGTCGCTGTGTTTATCTTCAACGCTTGCGCCACTTGGCTCATTGATGTCGGAGCGATCTTTCAGGTTCACTCCTGACAGTTGTAATTTTCGAGCCTCCTTGAGCAAGTAAAATGCGCGTTCACAGGCATCGTCATAGTTGAGCCCCTGGGGACGCACATTGGAAATGCAGTTTCTTTGGGAATCTTTAGAGCCTCGTTTAGCCCCCCAAGTGAGATACATACCCATGCTATCCGGAGAAGTTAAACCTGGCCTCTCTCCAATTAAAACCAGCACGGCCTTAGCGTTAAAACATTCACCAACATCATCCCCTACCGCTACTCTTCCTTGCTTTACGATTGTGATAGGTGCGAATTTCCATTGATGTTCATCATCAGCGCTTAAAAGAGAAATCAATCGAGTAACAACAGGCACTGCATGGTTTTGAATTGCGACGGAAGAAAGTCCATCAGCAATAACAATCGCAAGATCAATGTCAGTGTTATGCTCATTTGCTATCGAGTTGAGCGTTTGCCAAGAAGATTCATTGAGCTGCCTTCCTAAATCGGGCCTTTGCAGGTACATAAGCCGATCACTCACTTGGCTGCTCACTACCACTGGAGGCTCTAAGGTATTTTCAAGAATCGAGTAAGAGTCCGACAAACCAGCAACGAGAGACTCAATATTCAAACTGCAATGCACTGCATCCATAGCTTGGGCATGATCCAGCTGAAATGAGAGTAACTCGTTGGTTGGTACACTGTTCCCGCTACGACCCAGAGCGATCCGAGCAGAGGTGAAGTCGCGTAACTTGCCCCAAGGGTTGTGTGTGACAACTTTAGACTCATCTTGTGGGGACTGAGCAATGGTGATTACTTTACCCATGAGAATACCCCTTATTCAGTTGATTTATTGCTCCCGAAAACGAGCGAGAGATTTGCTCACTTAACCGAACGTCTTGCACGCTCTCGAAAATCTGCATCTCCATTAACCATTGTTCAAACTCTGGTGCGGGCTTCAAACCGAGTACTTTTCTTGCATAAAGGGCATCGTGAAATGAGGTAGTTTGATAGTTGAGCATGATGTCATCAGACCCTGGAATACCCATGATGAACGAGCACTCGGCCACGCCTAACAGTGTCAGCAAGTTATCCATGTCATTCTGATCGGCATAGGCATGATTGGTGTAACAGATGTCGCAACCCATAGGTAAACCAAGCAGCTTCCCACAGAAATGATCTTCAAGCCCAGCACGAATGATCTGTTTGCCATCAAACAGGTACTCTGGGCCAATGAACCCAACGACTGTATTAACCAACAAAGGATCGAACTGTTTCGCGACAGCATAAGCACGAGCTTCGCAAGTCTGTTGATCGACCCCATGAAATGCATTCGCAGACAACGCTGTACCTTGTCCGGTTTCAAAATACATCACATTGTTTCCTACGCTACCTCGATTCAAAGACAATGCCGCTTCATGGGCCTCTTTCAAAATCGATAAGTCTATTCCGAAGGTATCATTCGTTCCTTGCGTGCCGCCTATCGACTGAAAAACGAGATCGACTGGTGCACCCATTTCAATGGCTTCGATCGTGTTCGTGACATGAGTTAACACAAGACTGAGTCGGTATTTGATAGTGTTGAATCACCTCATCCATTAAGTTCATTAACTTGATAGCTTGAGGCACATTATCTGTTGCCGGATTGATACCGATAACCGCGTCGCCATTTCCGTACATCAGACCATCAAAAATGGTCGCTGCGATACCGTTGAGAGAATCAGTGGGGTGATTCGGCTGTAAGCGAGTAGACAGGCGACTCGGCAAACCAATCGTATTCCGAAAAGCCGTGACAACTTGGCATTTTTTAGCAACGAGAATCAAATCCTGGTTGCGCATGATCTTACTGACTGCAGCCACCATTTCTGGCGTTAAACCTTGACGAATTTTAGCCAACGTTACACCATCGGCTTCTTCACTCAGCAGCCAATTTCGAAAATCTCCGACCGTTAAGTGCTCAATCGGTTTAAAGGCTTCAAGGTCATGCGTATCGATAATTAGGCGAGTGATATCGTCGCTTTCGTATGGAATGACCGCCTCGTTAAGAAACGTTTTAAGTGGTAACTCAGACAGCGTCATTTGTGCGACTACACGTTCTGCCGCTGAGTGAGCGCAAACCCCGGCTAACGCATCACCTGAACGCTCCGGTGTCGCTTTCGCCATCAAGTCTGCCAATGACTTAAAGTTATAGACTTTACTGCCTTGTTGCCGACGATAAGTTGCCGTCATTGCTCTTCCTCTTCACTATTTGGTTCGCTTTTTGCTGAACTATCAATAAGCTTTAAGAAAGTATTGCCAAATGTGTTCCGTAGCGTTATCAAAAACTGGCAACATTTATAAAACACTAATAAACAATGAGTTACATAAAAACTGCTCCAACATGACTCACAAAAAAGGAATGAGCATCACAAGGATGAGTGACCAAACACCCCAAACCGCACCAATGCTGTGCATCCATCACACAAAGGATGCAAACCAACAAGCTGCAAGCCTAATAAACTGGCAACAGGAATACGATCAACTCAGCGATGGCCGATTTTTAGGTCAAATTCGAGAACGACGATTTCCCAATTTCCATGTATTTCGTGAAGACAGTAACCGCTCACTAAGACAGCAATGCAGGGTTGAAGAAGGGGGAATTTGGTTGGGTTTGAGTGCGGAAAATAAACCGCTACACCTAAATCACAGCCAGCTTTTGCTTAGACAAGGTGGTGCAGATTTTGAGTTAATGACACCTGAACAGTTTTCTATCTATGGGATAGTACTCGACAGAAAACTGGTTCAAATCATAGAAAAACAGCTCGAGTTAGACGGTATCGGCTGCAACACACCGCACTTAGCGGGACCAACAGAAAAGCACATTCAACAACTTAAATTCTACTTGGGTACTTTGCTCGGTCCCACTGAGTCGCGATGGTCTGACAGCACACATCTGGTGGTTTTAAAAGACATCGTACTCGAACTGTTCTCAATCAGTTCACCAAGCGCAAGCCACCCGATATCAATCTCTCATCGTCAGCATGTGATGCGCCGCATAAAGCAACAGCTACACGACTTAGATTACAGAACTCCGATCACCGTCAGTGAACTGTGTGACGCTGTGCACGTCAGTCGCCGAACACTGCAGTACACTTTTGAACATTGCTGTAATACTTCGCCAAAGCAATTCATACACCGAATGCGGCTGAATCAAGTACGTAGAGTGCTACAAAGCCCTGAAGATAATCGAACAATTGCAGAAATCGCTTTTGACTTTGGTTTTTTTCATCTCGGGCAGTTCAGTCAAAGCTACAAGCGGCTATTTGGTGAGACGCCCACTGAAACGAGAAAATGGGAGTCCAGCAAATAAAATGACAGGCAGTATATTCTTTCAGATCCTGCGTTGGGGCCATGTTATGCAGTCGCAATGATTTGCTGAAACTTAGCATGAAGCTCTTCAAGTGCCGCTTCAACATCCGGTTCTGCGCGGCTCAAGTGCGAGATTAACGTCATAAAATAGCAGTCAAAAATCAGCGGTATTTTTCCCTCAAGGACGCAGCTTCCCTTTACAGATTGAAACAAAGCTTGGTTAAACGACTGATAATAATCCAAATCCCAAATCACTTCTTTCAACAAAGCTCGGCTCAGCTCAACGTTCGCAAAATAGTAGCGATAGTATTTCTCCGTCAGCGCCAAACCAATGTCGATATCGGTTTTGCCTTCCACACTGACTAGCGTTTCTTGGCTGATCTGTTGCAGTTGCGTCAGCATCCCTTCGCGCAAAATCGACAGTTTGGTCGGGAAGTGGCTGAACACCGTACCATCGGCGACTCCTGCTTCTCTCGCAATCTGCCTTGTGGTCGTCATGTCATAGCCATTCTGAGCAAAAGATGCCCACGCGGCTTTTAGGATTTTGTCTCTGGTTTGTTGTCGCTTCGTCATTGATGTATCTGCTTAATGAGCCTGAAAGGATCATACCTTGAGCGGCTAACATTGACAAATTGAGCGCGCTCAATTATAAAAAAATGAGCACGCTCAATTTTTATATAAAAACAAAAGGAATCGCTCATGTACATATTAAACAAACTAGGCCAAGGATTGATTTTCTTGCCGACCATATTCTGCTTTTCTTATATTTTAAGACCAATATTGATGGTGATTCTCATACCAGGCGGGCTCGCACTTTTGGCGTTAATCGGTGGGGCAGAAGTCAGAGCAGAACTCAAAGCCATGTTGCTTGAGGAGCTTTTTGGGGTCAGTCCATCACACACCACCTCGAAAAAGGCGTGAGTGCGCGAGAAACGTTGGCAAGGTTAAGCAAAAAACAAAACGCGCAAGTATCGAGATCTCAATACCTGCGCGATATAAATGTGGTGAAAAGAGGACTGGCGTTAATCAGTATTCATGTTCTGACCGATTCGCCATAAAACGCCACTAGGGTCAAACAAACAACATTCGCGCATGCCCCAAGGTTGCTCGACCAGCTCAGTTAAACGCGAACCAAATTCTTCATGACCTACTTTGGATAAGTGCTGATGCCAGCTTTCTGCGTCTTCTACGAGCAAGTGCATCATGAAGTTGTTGCCGTGTTCTGGCTCATAAAAATTCTGTAAAAGAAACGCGCAACTGCCTTGAGAGAAGTACGCCACATCACCGAAGTCTGACGCCATATCAAAGCCTATCGCCTCATAAAAACGTTTTGAGAGCGCGTAATCTTTCGCTGGAACAAATGATTTGATTTCAACAATATTGAGGTTTTCCATTTCCAATTTCCTAAGCCCTTTTCCATCAAACTGACTGACGTAATCACGCTCTACGCCTTCTATTCGCCTTGCGTATTTTGCTGCGATGGTAGTGGTACACACTCTACCATTTGCGTTTGTAACCACGTGATGAATTTATGTTCGAGTTCTGTACGCTTTTTATCTTGGCTCAATAAAACATAATTGCAACCTGATAGCACAAAACCAAATGGCGCGACCAAATTACCGCGCTTAATATCGTCCATAACAAAAGGATACGATCCCATCGCCGCGCCTAAGCCATCCACCGCGGCTTGTATGCAAAAATAAAAATGCGCAAATGATTGCTGAGTATTGTCGTTGAAGGTTTCACAACGCGTTGATTGCTGCCAATCCGCCCAAGCATGCGGCCTAGTTTGGCTATTCAACAATCGAACTGCATCCAAATCGTCTTGAATGGATTGCCAATACTCAGGAGAAAATACTGGCCCCACCCACTCTTCCACAAGAATGGTTTTGTTGTAATCGTGCTGCTGAGCAAAATCGTCTCGACGAATCGCCATCGAAAGCCCTGTCGATCCTAATGTTACCGGGCCTCCAGCCGTCGACAAACGAACATCAGCACGGTGTTCATCATTAAACGCAGCAAGCCTTGGCATCAACCAACGCATGGTTAATGTCGGTTCACAAGACACTTCAAGATGCTGATGCTTTTCTTGAATGAGTGTATTCACGCCTGTTTCTAGCGTTTGGAATGCCGTTTTTGTGTATGTCTTGAGTAATTCGCCTTCTGCCGTCAACACGGATTTCCTGCCCTCTTTCAAAAACAAAGGTTGCGACAGATATTGCTCAAGTTGCTTGATCTGCTTACTCACGGCTCCGTGGGTGATGTTCAGTTTGTCAGCCGCTTCAGTGTAGCTTGAAGAGCTCGCCGCAACGTGGAAGACATAGAAAGATTTTAGGTGGCGCATCTGTGAGCTTTTCTCACCAATATGGGAATATTTTTCGATTATAGTCAGTAACAAAGACGCCTACAATTCCGCTACATCACAGACTTCATCATTCAAACAGGAAACCGATATGGAATTTGTAACTCTTGCGCTATTGGGCGTGCTTATTGTTATTAGCCCTGGCGCAGACTTTGTTTTGGTATTAAGAAACAGTTTAAATCAAGGACGAGAAGCTGGCGTGTACAGTGCGATTGGTATCAGCATGGCGATAAGCATCCACATCGCTTACTCCATGCTGGGGATCAGTTACTTAATTTCACAAAATGAATGGTTATTTAATCTCGTACGCTACCTTGGGGCTGCTTATCTTGTCTACCTTGGGATTAAAGGAATATTCTCCTCGCAGCCTGCGTCAAACTCAGAAACCATTCAACAGAGCGAGTATTCAATGTGGCGATTTTTCATGCAGGGATTTCTGTGTAATTTACTCAATCCTAAGACGATGCTATTTTTTCTGAGTATTTTTAGCCAAGTGATTTCTCCCGATTCTAGTCAGCAACATATCGCCTTGTTTTACGGGATTTATATGATTGCGCTGCACGGCATTTGGTTTTCTATCGTTGCAGTTTTATTCACGTCCCCCCAATTACAAGCCTTCTTGTTGAAGATTAAGCATCGACTCAATCAAGCATGTGGGGCGGGATTGGTCATTTTCGGCGCGATGCTGGGCTTAAAGACTTAATACGTTTGCGATCAGATTTCGACCATAAAAAATGCGGCTACTAGAGCCGCATTACAATCCACAAACCTTCGGTCTGATAAGTGAAACGTTTATTGAGTGATAACGGTTAGCGTATCCCAATCAATCGTGAAGCGAATTTGTGCCTCAGTGTAGTGGCTCGTTGTACCTTGATCGTACCAGTTACACGCATTGCGAGAGAAACCTTCTTCAACTTCTTTCATGCCAGCTCGTGCGATCATCTCCGTTTTTGGCTCTTCTCCGCGCTCAAATTCTGGTGTGAACACGTACTGGAATTTCGGTTTGAAACCGTAGATCAAACGCGGCAAGTTCTCTTCGGGTAATAGGTTCTCGTTTGAACAACCTGTGTAGTGGTAAACACCCGCCCATTTACCGTAGTACTGGTAATCGTTGGTGTAAATTTGGCTAAGAGAGGTGGTCCACTTAACGCCCATACCGCGTTCCATGGAAGCCTTTGGTTTGGCTGCGGTGACGTAATCCTTACTTGAGTAGCGAGACGTATAAGCCACACCCAGGTCGGTCGTCAACGAGCCAGAAAAACTTGGTGCTGAGCCCGGTGTTGCAGTCGCGGTTAAGCCGATAGACGGAGCAACCGTGGTTGTCGATACGGAAACATCATTGGCTTCGTTTTGCGGTGAGTAATCCTCACTAAATACCGGCGTGCCACCAGCTTGATAGATACTGTAGTCGAACGCGACTGGGTAGTTTTGAGTAAAACGGTCCACAATCGCAGCATCGTAAGTGTGTTTTACACCCGGATTACCTGGTACATAACCATTCCCTAGAGTGATCACGCGAGCCGCTTTTTTGTCGTTCTTTGAATTATGGAATAACTCAACCAGTAACTTCATTTGCACACGGCTACCACGAAACGCGTACGGGAAAAGCTCAGGCTCGCTTTGCATCACGACCTCATAGCTTTTTTTCACGTAACCTTCTAGCGCGATGTCATCAATCAAGACACTTTCTACAACCTTGTTATCAGAAGCAGCGGCAGTAGCGGAAATCCCTAACATTAAGGGAAGCAGTATTTTCTTATTCATTATTTTATTACCTTACTTGGGAACAGTCCCAATTTAAGCTAACACATTGAACAAGTAGCAACAATCAAACGAAAACGATTCACATTATCAATAATTTGACCTACACCCAGAAATGAAAAAAAAACAGCCAACTTACGTTGGCTGTTTCGATGCAGTTAATGAATGGCCCGAGCGTCCCCTTTAAGTAACTGAGACAGATCGATAGTGAATATCGTCACTGTCGGACGTTTAGGCAGAGCATTTTCGATCGAAAACTCTGGCCCAGCTGGAACGAGGGGGAAGTGAATAGCAGTCGGCCACGTTGACGAAGCCTCATTACCGCCCGGCTCAGATATTGAGAAAGAAAACGCAGGTAAACGGGTCATAACACTTACCTCAAATGACTGATTCGCGGGCTCAAGCGAGCCCGCTTAGGTTTTGCAATGTTATTGTTGTTTTAACGCCTACTTAATCACTAACGATTGATAACGTTAGATATCAAGTTCTTTGTCTTCAACGTGGTTGGTGATCATCGCTTCAGTCGTGATCATCAAGCCAGCAACAGACGCCGCGAATTGAAGCGCTGAACGTGTTACTTTCGCAGGGTCCAAGATACCCATTTCGATCATGCTGCCGTATTCACCTGTTGCAGCGTTGTAACCGTAATCGGCATCACCCGCTTTGACAGCATTCGCTACGACTGAAGCTTCGTCACCTGCGTTGGTTGCGATTTGACGGAGAGGCTCTTCCATCGCACGTAGCGCAACTCGGATACCCACGTTTTGGTCATCGTTGTCACCTTTTAGATCCGCCAATTCTTTCGCGATCTTAGTTAGGGCAACACCACCACCAGCAACAATACCTTCTTCAACCGCTGCGCGAGTAGCGTGTAGCGCATCGTCCACGCGGTCTTTCTTCTCTTTCATCTCAACTTCAGTTGCAGCGCCGATCTTGATCACCGCTACGCCGCCAGAAAGCTTCGCAACACGTTGTTGAAGCTTGTCTTTGTCGTATTGAGAAGTGGTTGTTTCGATTTGTTTTTCAATCGAAGCCACACGATCAGCAATCGCGCTTGCTTCTGCTGCGCCACCCACAATAGTTGTTGTGTCTTTGATGATGGTCACTTTCTTCGCGCTACCTAGTTGCTCTAGCGTTGCTTTTTCGAGTTCTAGGCCGATTTCTTCAGAGATGACCGTACCTGCGGTTAGTACCGCAATGTCTTCCATCATCGCTTTACGGTTGTCACCAAAACCAGGTGCTTTCACCGCAGTCGCACGCACGATGCCGCGCATGTTGTTCACAACCAATGTCGCTAGCGCTTCACCTTCGATGTCTTCAGCAATGATCAATAGCGAGCGAGAAGATTTCGCCACTTCTTCTAGCACTGGCAATAGCTCGCGGATGCTGCTGACTTTTTTGTCCACCAATAGGATGTAAGGGTTGTCTAGCTCTACGCTGCCATTTTCTTGGTTAGTGATGAAGTATGGCGACAAGTAACCGCGGTCGAATTGCATACCTTCAACCACAGACAATTCGTTGTCTAGAC
The DNA here is from genome assembly GCF_002105475.1 of Vibrio sp. ArtGut-C1. Classification (NCBI taxonomy): domain Bacteria; kingdom Pseudomonadati; phylum Pseudomonadota; class Gammaproteobacteria; order Vibrionales; family Vibrionaceae; genus Vibrio; species Vibrio sp. ArtGut-C1. The sequence goes on from NZ_NCTH01000007.1 coordinate 171,130, forward strand.
CTTGGCCTTCTTCCACCGTAATCACGCCATTGCGACCCACTTTTTCCATCGCTTCTGCAATGATTTCACCGATCGCGCGATCGCTGTTTGCAGAAATGCTACCCACTTGGGTAATGGATTCTTTGTCGCTGCATGGCTTAGACATTTCACGTAGTTTCTCAACCGCCGCTTCAGTGGCTTTGTCGATACCACGTTTTAGGTCCATTGGGTTCATGCCAGAGGCTACCGCTTTAAGACCTTCATTGATGAAAGATTGCGCCAGTACAGTAGCCGTCGTTGTACCGTCACCCGCTTCATCATTCGCTTTGGACGCCACTTGTTTCACCATTTGTGCGCCCATGTTTTCGAACTTGTCTTTCAGTTCGATTTCTTTCGCTACAGACACACCATCTTTAGTGATCGTTGGCGCGCCGTAAGATTTATCAAGCACAACGTTGCGGCCTTTAGGGCCTAGTGTCACTTTTACTGCGTCCGCCAGTAAGTTCACACCTTTCAGCATTTTTTGACGTGCGTCATTAGCAAATAATACGTCTTTTGCAGCCATAATTATCTCCTCAAAAAACTACTACAAAAATAATTACTCAACGATTGCTAACACATCAGATTCGGACAGAATCAAGTATTCTGCGCCGTCAATTTTCTCGGTTTTCACGCCGTAACCGTCATTAAAAATGATTTGGTCGCCCACTTTGACTTCCATCGCAGCGCGTTCGCCATTTTCAAGGCGTTTACCTAAACCAACAGCAATGACTTTCCCGCGGTTTGGTTTTTTCACCGACTGAGAAGTTAAAACGATTCCCCCTTCAGATTTATTTTCCACCTCTTGTCTTTCAACAATTAGCTTGTCATTTAAAGGACGAATTTTCATTTGAAGTGCCTCCTACTTAGAACCAAAAATAAAAGACATAGTTTGAACATAAAGATGGATTAACGAGTCGTCTGCTCGTTTTCGATGAAAATAATAAGGTCGAAAAATTGGAGTTCAAGGGGGAAATTCAATAAAAATTTTTTATCGAACTAAATAAAATTCTCTATCAAAAATTCTCATTCACCATCCGTCAGAATGAGTCTATGATGAAGGCTATTTTACGCAGTGACACACATAGTTTGATAAGGATGACGAAAGAATGAAAAAGGCAATTTCTCTGTTTCTTGCAACGCTGAGCTTAGGGTTGCTCGCTCCTAATGTAGCGGCTTCTGAACGCGCGGAACAAGGATGGCTACTGATAGAGCAAGGCGCAATGATCGTCGATGTGCGCACTCCGCAAGAGTTCTCTGAGGGGCATTTAGACAATGCGGTGAATTTCCCTCTATCTGAGCTTGATAAACATTTTAAAGACGTCAAAAAAGATCAATTGATTGTGCTGTATTGCCGCAGTGGTAACCGCTCGGGCCAAGCCTATCAATATTTGCAATCGCAAGGGTTCACAAATCTGCACAATGCAGGCGGCTTAGAAGAACTGCAAGACGCAAAATAATCATCTCTGTTCTAATTTCAAAAATAAAAGTGCAGAGGGCGTTGCAGACTTATTGCAACGCCCTCTGTTACTAAATAATTCTCTTCCGCTACTACTCTATTTGGGCCCGGCCTCAAACTGAGTCAGGTTATCCGATATCTCAAGCCACGGCGCTTTGGACGCGACAAAAATATGGAAATTTGGCTTGTGGGATGGAGCATCATCCAAGACACCTAGGCGAATATTGACAATCCCATTGTTCTTTTTCGAATACAGGCTCGATCCACAATGGCGACAAAAACATAACATGGTATTTTCGCTTTTCTGATAAGTTTGAATATCCTCTTTTCCTTGGATAATGAGCAACTTATCTAGAGCAATACCGCCCGCCGATGAATAGTCAGAGCCAGTAAATTTTCGACATTCCGAGCAATGGCAATTTCCCATGTACTTGAATTCATCTGCCACTTCCAATTTCACCTTACCACACAGACATGAGCCTTTGAGTACTTCCATTTGAGTCCCTTTTTGTTATGAATCTAATTGAATTAGACGAATACACCGACACCATGCCACTGCAATGCGAAAAATTAAAGGCAGGTAATACAGGTTTTCAAAAATGAAACGAAAATGTAAAACACTCTACTCAGAGGAAAGATAGGTGTGCTCAGCACGTGAGAGCTCAAGCTATTGTCGATACAAAAACACCAAGCAAGACGCTTGGTGTTTTCTTAATATTTTGTCTAACACAGTCATCGCTCTTAATGAGAGACGCCGTGTTGAGAAAGTGTAGTGCTTAGAAAATGCAGTGCTTAGTAAAGCTGGTGGCTTCGTTTGCACTCCAGTCACCTTTTGGCTTATCTTTCAAGTTCTCACACCATTGCTCGCTGCCCACACCATCTTGAAGAACACAGTGCTTCGCAAAGTCTACTGCGTTGTCTGCTGTCCATTCTGTTTTTGGCTTATCGCGCATGTCGTTACACCAGCCTTCAGTGCCCACTTCATCACTACAAGCGGTTAAAGCAGAAGCCGCCAACATCAGCATGACTAGTTTTTTCATAAATTTAAGGTTCCAGTTGCAAACAATATTAAAATAAAACTCAATCGCTTCAACAAATGCCCATTCAACTGTCTGAACTAAGCAGTCACTTGTTGAAGTGACTTTTGTATCAACTATAACGAAATTATCAGTCTACGTGTTAAGACACCGAAAAATTATTGAGCCAAGCTGCGTAAATGACACCATAAACACCTATAGGCAGCGCGCTTGCGTTAATGCGCTGATCTTAGAAGACCCCGTGCCAAAACATGATAAACGTAACTCTAACGCCATTTGCTCAAAGTGCTCGACTACCGCTTGAGTGCTTATGGTAGCCGCTTTCAAGACTGCGCCCGCTTGCCCAACGAGATTGGCGCCCAAATGTATGGCTTTCGCCGCTTCAAGTCCGTTATGCACACCACCTGAGGCGATCAAAGGTAATGTAGGATGCTGTGCTCGTATTTGAGTCAAACATTTTGCCGTTGGGATGCCCCAATCGCGGAAAAGTTCGGCTGCACGCTGCATTTTCGGGTTATCTTGGCAATAGCCTTCAACCGCGCTCCAACTTGTGCCACCCGCGCCCGCTACGTCAATGGCATCCACACCGGCGTCAACCAATCGCTGCGCAACGTGACCACTTATACCAAAACCGACTTCTTTGATAATGATCGGAACATTCACGCGAGATTTAAGCTGCTCGATAGCGTGTAAGACCCCAATCCAATTATGGTCGCCATTTTTCTGAAACGCTTCCTGCATTGGGTTTACGTGTACAAACAACGCATCCGCTTGAATGGATTCAACCGCACGCTGCGCATTATCAAGTTTACCTTTGTCGCGCAACTGAGCGGCTCCAAGGTTGGAATAAAGCGGCACATCTTTGGCTAAATCACGAATGGTTTTACCTAGACCTGCGTGTTGGCGCTCTTCTAAGCTAATACGCTGCGACCCCACGCCCATCGCAATGCCTAATTCACTGGCAGCTTCAGCCAAACGACAATTGATCACTTCAGCGTCTTTCGCTCCACCTGTCATCGAGCTAATCAAAAACGGCAGCGCCAGTCGGTGGCCAAGAAACTCTGTCGAAAGGTCGATCGCCTGAAAGTCACATTCTGGCAGCGCGCAGTGTTCAAACTCGACAGACTCAAAGCCCGCCGTTTTATGCTTCATGCTCATGTCATGATGTAAAACAGCGTCTAGATGTAAATCTTTTCGGTTAGTTTGCGGAGCCATAATGCCACCCTAAAGTTAAACAGTCGCGCAGTATTGCGATCCTTATCAGTAACGTCAATGCGAATTTTCTGAATTCACGAGATTACTTTTCCGAAACCAGTAATGAATCACGACTTACTCTGACATTATAGGAAGAGAAACTCGCCTTCCGTTTTAAACAAGCAGGCGAGTGTTTCACCAAGTTGAAGTAATCAGCGTGCGAGACACCACGATAAAAATGGGCCGCATACTTCTCTAATTTACTTTGCGCTTTCTGACAGAATCAGAGACACAACGGTGCTTGTGGTGGTTGGAGCAAACTGCTCAGGGTCATCACAGAATTGAATTTTCCCTTTTTCTTCAACGTGGAACAACGGCACTACCGAGTTCCCTTTGTGATGCGCTAAATAGTCTTGATACGTAAAGTTGTCGCTCAATTTCGTGTGTTTTATCTCTGCACCGCGGCTCAACAAACTGGCCAGCTGCGTATAGCTTACGTTACCGCCCATCAGCAATTTACCGTGGTACTCCTGAGCCACGGAGTGCTTCTCGCTACCATTGCCGTTGGTTTTCACTTTTTGCAAGCAGTGAACTTTATCTTCACCAAACTCGTCGACAAATTGCATGCAAGCCATAATGTTGAAATGCTGGTCAGGCGTTAATGCAACGACTTGTCCCACCCCTATCAGGTTCAAATTGTCATCTGCGTGACTAGAAATCGGATTCCCGTAGTAGTAATCCAGCCCCAACATACGAACTTGACTGATGTACTCCCAGTTGGAATCGGTCATCAATATACGGCGGTCATAGCGTGCCAACGCTTGACCAATTTCTCTTGCTACTCGGTTAGCACCAATCAACAAGAAGCCGCGTGGTGCTGGCTCCGCGACGCCCAACATCAATGCGACAGGACGTGCCGTTGCACTTTGTAAAACAACCGTTCCGATGATCACCATGAAGGTCATAGGAACCAGTAAAATCGCTTCATCAATACCGTATTCGGTCAATTTGATCGCGAAAAGAGACGAAATAGAGGCAGCGACAATACCGCGCGGTGCAACCCAAGACAGAAACAGTTTATCTTTAAGTCTCAAGTTACTGCGGATGGTTGAGAGGAAAATCGACAACGGGCGCGACACCAACTGCATAAATACAAACAGCAATAACGCGCCACTACCCAGCGCAGCAAAATCATCCAAGCTGATGCGTGCAGCAAGGAAAATAAATAGGCCGGTGATCAGCAATATGGTCAAGTGCTCTTTAAAGTGCAGAATTTGTTGAATATTGATGCCCTTTGCGTTGGCAAGCCACATACCCATTACAGTAACCGTGAGTAATCCGGCTTCAGACTCGATATGGTTGGAGACGGAAAATACGCCGAGCACGATCATCAAAACCGCAAATGGCTGCAAGTATTCCGGTAGCCACGCACGGCGCATAATCGTTGCGACTGCTGCGCCAGAGGCCGCACCAAGAATGACGCCCACGGCAATGAGCGTCCCGAACACTTCGACGCTATTTATCGCGCTGTGCGATACGATGAACTCATAAACCATCACAACAAAAAGCGCACCGAGTGGGTCAATCAAGATCCCCTCCCAACGTAAAATATTAGCAAGCGTACTGTTAGGCCTTACCGTCCGAAGAAGTGGCACGATCACCGTCGGACCTGTTACCACGGTTAAGCTGCCGAACAACATGGCGAGCTCCCAAGTAAAACCGAGGAAATAGTGCGTCGCAATACTGGTTGCTGCCCACGAAATGATGGCCCCGATGGAAACGATACTCCAGACTGAGCCACTCACACCGCGAATTTCTTTAAAGTTTAGGGTCAAGCTGCCTTCGAAAAGAATCACTGCAACCGCCAATGAAACCAACGGAAAGAGCAAATTCCCTAAAATCTCATCTGGATTTAACCACTGCATAAATGGCCCGACAATCAACCCAGCTAGCAGCAAAAATAAAATCGCTGGTAAGCGCAATCGCCATGCCAACCACTGACAACCTAAACCAATGACCCCAACCGCTGATAGAACCAGCGCTTCATTACCCACTTGCATTAATCATTACCTGTTTTGTCTTTTTTCGCGTGAATGCGCTATACCCAAATAACCTCGCGCGTGCGGTTCAATAAGCATGACTTGGCATGCAGACTAAACGGTTTACCTTCGACTCTTCGACAGCATGCCTCTGAAATGCACATTTTTGAGGTCACTTGGGTATCGCATCAGAATTATGAATATAGTTGAACCCCAATGACTTAACGACTCATTTCTGTTCATCAGGTCTTAAAGTGACACACAAGTATGTCGCTTCGTCGAATTCATCATTACGCATTGAGTTTCATTATGTAGAATGATTCTTAAAGAAAGCGCGGAACCTAGCACTATATGAAGCTAAGGCAAAGCGCTTGGACTAAGCTTTAACGTACGTGCTTAAAGTTAAGAATCGTGTGTCACGCGACGTACGCAAGGAGAAATGGATTGTACGTAATACTAGCACTATTCATGGCATTGCTCGCCATCCTCATCGGAGTGAAAGCCGCCAACCGAGCAGCACTTTTAGAAAAAGAGCTAACCAAACTTCGTGAAGAGGTAACATCACTGCGAGTCAGTCTAAATAAGGACTCGAACCAACCAACGCGCCAACAATCCAGTGTTGAAGAGGTAACAAAAGAGGCAAACTCCTCATCCTCTAAGGAGCATGACCCGATTACCGACCGAGCATCTTATCCAAACGCAACACATCAAGCTCAATACCAGACAAGCGAAGTTCAACTGGACGTTTTTAGTCAAGAACAAGAGTCTATATTGCCAAGTAGAGTGCAGAGTCTGTTTAGCAACATTCAAGAAAACTGGTTGGTTTGGGTGGGAGCGCTGGCAATGCTAATTGGTGGGGGATATCTCGTACAGGTTATTGGTAGTCACATTGAGTTTTCGCCACTTATGCGTGTGTCCTTTGCGTTTGTACTCTCGTTACTTATGGTGCTTGTTGGCGAATGGTTCCACCGCAAAGAACAACAAAATCCTCAACGAGCAACACGAGCCCAAGGCTTTACTTATGTGCCTGCCGCCGTTACCGGAACCGGGCTAACTGGCATTTACTGCACGGTTATCTTTGCGTTTGTTGTTTATCAAATGCTGACGCCTAGTGTCTCGCTTATCATCTTAGCCGCTGCTGCATTTTGTAGCTTGGCTCTATCTTTACAGCAAGGACCGTTGATGGCGGTGCTTGGTCTGATTGGTGGATACACCGCACCGTTATGGATTGGTGGAAGCGAGCCTAATTACTTCTTATTAGCTGGGTATATCAGCGCGATCTCGGTCGCGGCAACATTGCTAATGCAAAAAGTGCGTAGTGCATGGATTTCTCCAAGCATCGCGCTTCCACATGTTGTTTGGATGCTGTTGCTCATTGAAAGCATGCCGCTTGAGACGCTTTTTTCTTGGCTGGCTATTTATCTCTCCATTACTCTTTATCTTATTTTCGCCGTTCCAAGACTGGGTTGGACACTCAATCCTCGTTATCATCACTGCCAGAATAAGTGGACAAATCCGCCGACCGCTACCTCTCTCGCGATTGCGTTATTGACCTTTTCGGCTGTCACTAGAATGCCAGAATTGGACACACTACAAATGGTGTACTGTTATGCGCTGCTCGTTGCGACAGTATGGCTCCCAGCGGTTCGCACAGGTTGGTCATTGCGCGTATTTTTGCCTTCCATATTGGTCTCTGCGACCACACTTGTTGTCCTTACTGTCGCGTTTGACGCTTTGTATATGCCAGAACATGGTGCCAGTATCTTACTCGCATTGGCCACCAGTATTGCACTGATCTGCTGTCGAACTTATTGCCAGTCACTCAGTGACCGATCGCAACTCAGCGGCGTACTTCTGTTGGTACTGGCTCCAGCAATAAGTTTGATTACGTTGTTTTATATCGACGAATTTATGCAAGGCTACCTGTGGCACTGGACTGCATTCTGCGCATTGGTGACCGTTTATTACGTTGTACTTGGTAAACGCTTGCATTCGCTAGCATTGGAATGTTCAGCCGTCATGCACGCTTTAATTGTAGGCGTCGCCTTTGTTTGGTTAAGCGATACCTGGTTGACGACAGCAATCTCGATACAAGTTGCGGTAATGGCGTTGCAGACGCAATCAGGGGTATTTCGCCCCGCAAGTTGGGCGATTAAAGTGGCGATGGGGATACTGGTCATCCGCCTCACACTTTTACCCTTCATCCCTGAATGGCAACCCGTAGAAGCAGGACATTGGGCTTGGGTTATTGTGAGTTACCTACCGTCTCTCATCATCCTGCTCTATGCTCGAGCAACGCTAAAGCAAGTGGACCTCGAACTGACCAACTGGTTTGAAGGCGCATTTTTGCATGTATTCTTAATGGCGCTATTCACCCAAACCAACTACTGGTTAACTGGGCAGTACGGCTATTTAGGACACCTTGATTTCACCAGCGCCATCGTTTTTGCTAACCAAGCGTTGGTTATGGGTATGGTGTACAGCTACCGTAGCCAATTTGCACAACGCTTAAGCCGCATCTATGAAGCCTACAGCTACCTGCTTTGGTGTGCCTTCGCATTGCTGATAATTTTGCTTAATACGGCAGAGTCGCCATTGGTGACTGACAACGTCTCAGCACAAGCACTTCCCGTCATTAATATGCTAAGCGTCGGCTGGTTGCTGCCAGCTTGCATCCTACTTATCGCAACCTTTAGAGGCTGGAATACGTTACAGGTTCATCGATTTGCGGTTGCTAGCCTAGGCTTTGCACTTGCTGCTATTTGGTTAGGTATGTCTATCCGTCAATTCTGGCAAACCACATCCATGATGTTGTACCAACCGACCAGCATGGCAGAACTGTTCAGTTATTCAGTAGCAGGTTTGCTCGTGGGTGGATTGCTTACTTGGCGCGGTGTGACACACAGAGGGTTGATGATGCAGCGCGTGGGCCTAGTGGTTTTAGCTTTTGTCGCACTAAAAGTATTCTTATGGGATGTTAGTTCTCTGGATGGGTTCTGGAGAGCAATCAGCTTCTTAGGTTTAGGAGCATCTTTAATCGCGCTTGGGTGGTTATTCCAGAAATTGAATCGCTCGGTGGCAAAAGCACTCGAACCATAAACAAATTAAAGAGAGATTCCCGACAATGCGCCGTTATCGTTATTGGGGGGCGATAGCGATGCAAAGCCGGGAATCATTGGAGTGTTCGTTATTTTAGCAACGCAACAACCGTATGACGACGCACGTTTGCTTGTGCATTCAACGCTTGGAAAGTCGAGGTAAACTCACCAGACTTCTGCACAAAACCATCCAGTTTTGCATTCACATCATCCACAGAAAGCTGCGCGGTTTTATTTTGAATTGAGCGCATTTGAGTATTCAACTCTCCATGAAATGCTTTCGCTTCCTGCAAGCTCGTTTGCACTTGTCTTAGGTGCTGGTTCACTTTGGCAATCGTCTGTTTCATGCCATCGCGTGATGCCAAATCAAACCCAAGTTCTGCAATACCATCTGGCTCTGACTTTAGATTCAGAACGTTCGGCTGGCCCGCAGGAAAACGGTGCCCTTCGCCCGTGACCATCACTTTCTGCTGCATTTGCTGATAAGCGTTGTCTCTGGCTTCAAATAAAATACTGCCATCGTCAGCTAATGAGGCACGCATACCTAAAGCAATCAAGCTTCGATCAAGCATTTTGACAGTTCGAGCACCATCGGCTTGTCCATCGAACTGAATCATTACCGCTTGACCCTGAGGGAAATCCAAACGAATTTGCTCAGCTTTGTCACTTAAGCGATGCACGTTCAAGCCAGGAATAGAAAAGCGACGAATGTCTGCTTTATCTAGCTTTAAATGCAGTTCGTTGTTGAGCACTTTCTGGCCGTCGAAACGAGCATGCTCCACAACGTTCTGAATGGTGGCTTTAGAACGAACCAATGTATCCTGCAAGCCAGGTACATTTTGCACGCCTTGATTCACCGCTTGCGTCAAACCACGTTTAATTTGAGTCAGCTCTTTGCCAATCACCTGCAACGATTTCGATGCGATCTGCACTGCCGTCGCTTGCTGCTGACCCTGGGTCAGTTGAATCCCAGAGACAGAGTAGGCTGACGCAGTGTCAGCCTGAACTTGCGCCGGGCGCGGTTTAATTGCAGTACTTGAGTCTGCAGAACGGGTCGGCATGATAGAGGCTTGTTCTTGCCCACCCAAGCGTATGCTATGGGGTCTAACCTCTACTGTACTCATTACCATAAAAGAACTTCCTAACCTTATAGACGGTCAAACAACGATAGATCATTGATCTTTACATAGCTCGCTTGTGTTGCTTGCAAAGCCGCCATGTAATTGCTCAAGCGTACCGATGCTTCACCGTAATCCAGAGCTGAGAGGTCACCTGATACTTTATCGACGAACAGTTTATTCTCACCATGAGCACCGCCAACCAAATCTAGGTTATTGTGTCGGCCACCAATCTCCGTCATCGTGCCAAGTACGCTTGCCAACGTATCATCAATGGCACTCAGGCTTGCGTCCACTTCAGCTTGGAAATTCGGACTCGGGTTCTCAAATTCTGTAATTAGATTATTAATTTGATCCAGTACGTTTTTGCCGCCACCAAGGTCCAAAATGTCCTTTGCCGTCATGTTGGAATCCATCGTTACGCCTTTCGCAATCGTCACGACACGTTTATCGCTGTTGCCCTCGATGACATAACTACCGCTTGCACTGTTTATAGCAGGGGTGTCAGTTTTGGTGCCTGAAAATAGGTAATGTCCTTCTTCATCCTGAGCATTGAAAGACGACTCAATTGAATCACGATAGCTCTTTAGCTCCGTGATCATACCGGTACGGTCTTGATCAGTCAGTGAGCCATTCGCGCCCCACAATGCAATGTCACGCATGCTCATTAGGCTCTCTTTCACTGAGTCTAAATGTGTTTCTTGACTCGAAAGCGTGGTTTTGACGTTTGCGATATTGTTTTGATATTGGGCGATGGCACTGTTTTCACGATCCAAATTAAGCAGCTTAATCGATGCCATTGGATCGTCAGATAGCTTAGTTAGACGCTCACCTGTCGTCATTTGTTGTAGCACGTGCCCCAGACCTGCATTGTTACCTTGCAGGCTTTGCAGCATCATTTGGCTAAATTGATTGTCACTGATTCGCATCTGGGTTTCCTTTAGAATAACTGCAATACAGAATCGAACAGCTGATTCGCTGTGCTGATCACTTTCATGTTGGCATTGTGTGCATTAGCAAACGTCATTAAGTTAGCCGCTTCTTCATCACTGTTAACGGCACTCACATTGTCACGAGCCGCATGTGCTTGCTTGTTCATGGCTAACTTAGCTTGGTAATCGGCGTCTGCTTGGCGTGCTTTAATCGCGGTTTGACCCACCATAGAACTGAATGCGTCATTCAAGCTCACAGAGCCATAGCCAGTCACAGAAACAGGCTTGTTGCTTAAATTAATCAACGACTGCAACACATCCGCATTACCTGGCGTACCATCACTTGAAAAAGCAAGCTCACTTGGAGTTAACTCAGTGATATCCAAACTTGCCGCTGGGTTGGCAGGGTCGTAACTGAACAATGGTTTACCTGGGTTACCATTTAAATCTTGTCCAGTAGCGAGCACAGCGTTGTATTCATCCGCTAACGCTTTCGCCATGTCATTCAAAGCCAATTGGTTTGGTTTTAATACATCGGTTTGATAATCATTAATCGCACCTAATTTGCCACCAAGAGAGTCACCAATCGCAAAACTTTGGCTTGAGAATGTTACGTGTAAGTCTGCTACGTAAGGGTCACTAGGGTCTGGAACGGCTGCGAGTTTGCCATGGTCCGTGCCCATCACAAGTGGCTGACCAGAGGTCAACGTCACTTGAACACTGCCGTCAGGCTGTTCTGTTGTTCTGATTTCGATGGTTTGAGATAACTCGCCGATCAATTTATCTCGTTCATCCATAAGTTGCGATGGGTTGCCGCCTGTTCCTTGCATTTCAACCAGCTGCTTGTTTACCTTCGCGATGTTTTCCATGAGGCTATTCGCGTGGTTGAGTGCCGCATTACGCTGATCGCTCATATCTTTATGTTGATTGTGCAAAGACTCGGTCAGCGTATTAAAGCGGCGTGCCAACGCTTCAGATTCGTTGATGATTTGTTGACGGTAAGGGATCGACTCAGGCTTAACCGTGGCATCGTTAAGCGCAGCGTTTAGAGAGTCCAAACCAGCAGAAATACTGAAGCCATCGGCCCCTAGCGTATTTTCCAATTGGCTCATGTTGCTGGTGTAACCAGAAGCGTACGCCGCCATACTGTTAGTTGACCACGTTTGCTTAATCAGAAATTGGTCTGTAACGCGGCGAATGCTGGTGACCTCTACCCCTAAACCAGGGCTTAAGCGATTAGCTTTTCCGTCATCGACTGATGCCATCAACGCTTGTTGACGACTGTAGCCCACAGTATTCACGTTCGCCACGTTTTGTGCCGTTACGTCTAAGGCCACGCGGTTCGCGCCTAAACCTGAAAGGGCAATATTAACTAGGTTCATTTACAGCTCCATTTTCCTGATCAACGGCTGAGAAAACGCGGTAGTCATACCGGCCTCACCGAGCACCTGTTTTACAGAGGCGACGGCTTGAGAGGCGGTATTAAATAAGCTTGAGTTCCCCTCAATCTCGTTAGCATCAAGCTGTGAGATAGATTCAGAATTCGCACCTTTACCATCGTTTGCAGATGAGATGTTACGCGCAGCATCAAAGGCGACTTCGCGCATAGAGGGGCTAAGTTGCTGGATGAGCATATTGGCAATGCCAGAGCTCTGCTTTTTTGCCAGTTCCATTGCCAGTTGCCCATCGTACATATCGCGGAAAACACCTTGCTGTTGACTCGCAAACGGGCTGTCTTTATCCGCTAGAACATCGCTGCTGCTGCGCATTTGACGCAGCACCATTTGTAAAAACATCGCCTCAAATTGACCCGCCACTACTTCAAGCGCGCCTTCCTGATCTCGACTCTGCTTGATATTGGCAAGTGCGCTGTTGTCGTGATACAGCATCGAATTCAGTTGAGTTTGTTCATTGGTACTGTCTAGTTTCATCCTTAACTCCTTAAATCACGACCAATTCAGCGTTCAATGCACCCGCTTCGCTCAGTGCTTGCAGGATAGACATTAAGTCAGTAGGTGTGGCACCTAAGCTGTTTACCGCAGTCACAATAGTGTTGAGCTCCGTGCCTGGAGGCCAAATCACCATTTGAGCTAAATCTTCGTTCACATCAAGATCCGTTTGGTTAACGACTTTCGTATCGCCATTTGCAAACGCATTTGGCTGACTGACTTGTTGTGATTCAGAAATTCGCACGGTTAAGTTGCCATGGCTCACTGCTGCCTCACTCACTTTGACACTCTTACCGATCACGACCGTTCCCGTGCGAGAGTTAAAGACAATTCGAGCTGGCTTGCGGCCTTCCACGACGCTCATTTCTTCAAGCATCGACATCATCACTACGCGCTGTTGGGTATCTTTTGGTGCACGCATATCAATGCGCGCTTTATTGATCGCAACAGCAACGTTAGGCCCAAAAGTATTGTTAATTTCACGCGCGATATTTTTTGCCGTCGTGAAGCTTGGTTTACGCAGGTTTAAGGTGACTTCATCACGCTGGTTGAAATCAGTTTTGATTTCTCTCTCTAACGTCGCACCATTCGGGACGCGACCTGCCGTTGGCGTATTAACTTCGACTTTGGAGCCACTTCGCCCTTCTGCTGATAAACCGCCCACCACGACGTTTCCTTGTGCAATGGCATACACTTCACCATCAATACCGCGTAAAGGCGTCAACAATAGCGTACCGCCACGGAGGCTTTTCGCGTCACCAATTGAAGACACGACCACGTCCAAAGTTTGTCCGGGGCCCGCCATTGGATCAACGGTTGCTGTCACGCTCACAGAAGCCACATTTCGTAGCTTAGGGTTCATACTGTCATCAATTTGAACCCCAAACTGACGGAGCATGTTGGTGATAGATTGAGAAGTAAATTTCACTTGGTTTCGGTCACCCTGGCCAGCTAAGCCAACCACCAAACCATAACCGACCAATTGGTTTTCTCGAATGCCGCGCACATCGACCAAGTCCATGATCGGAATTTCCACTTCAGCATGTGAAGTGGTTGGTAATCCCAAGGTCAACACCAATAGGAAAGACGTAAAGAAAGATTGCATTGTCTTCATTAGAAAGGTACCCATGGGCTGTTGAAGAATTGAGTTAGCCATCCGGCTGCGTTGCTGTCAGCCAGAGCTCCGCGACCTGCGTAAGTAATTCGTGCATCAGCAATTCGTTGAGAAGAAACTTGGTTGCTGCGATTAATATCATCCACACGAACAATGCCAGTGAGACGAATAAACTCATCTCCCTGGTTTAGGCGCAGCCATTTTTCGCCACTGATACGCAATACACCATTAGGTAACACCTCGTGTACCGTTACGGTGATAGCACCTTGCAGCTTGTTACCCTGTGAGCTTGAAGCGCTGCCATCAAAGTTGCGGCTGCCATCGACACTAACCCCTAACTCATCGAACGTTTTCGTTCCTATGGTCGGCGCCGCGAAATTAACCGCTGAGCTTTTGCCAAACTTCGTACCCGCTTTTTTGCTCGATGAGGTTTCTTCTGATAGTTGAACCGTTAACACATCGCCAACTCGGTAAGCACGACGATCCTGAAACAGGGTCATCGTGTATTGGTGACGATAAAGGCTACCAGACTGGGTTTCCGGCAACGTGTAATCGAGCATTGGTGGTGCGTATTCCTCGGCATTTGGCTCAGGCGGAATAAATTCCTGACGGCCGGCACATCCCACCAGCAACACGGCGGCTACTGCCCAACTCTTAGAAAGCCATTTCATTGCTTTTTCCTTCATCATCACCAATTTCATACTTACATTGATTGCGAAACAAACTTCAGCATGTCATCTGCAGCAGAGACCACTTTCGCATTCATCTCATACGCACGTTGAGTCGTGATCATGTCGACCATCTCTTCCACTACTTGTACGTTTGAACCTTCCAATGCACCTTGCTTGATGAGGCCTGCGCCATCTTCACCAGCAATCAGTTCATCTGCCGGGCCGCTGGCTTCCGTTTCACGGAACAAGTTACCACCCACGGCCTCTAAGCCTGCTGGGTTAATGAATTTTGCGAGCGTGATTTGACCAAGCTGCTGTGGCGTTGGATCGTCCGCCGTCGTTGTTGTTACCGTGCCATCAACACCAACAGAGAATGAAGAGGCATTATCTGGGATCTGAATTTGTGGCTCTAACGGCAAGCCTTGGCTATTAACCATCAAGCCTTCAGAGTTGACATGGAACTGACCATTACGTGTGTACATGATCTGTCCATCCGAGTTTTCGATTTGAAAGAAACCCTGTCCCATAACGGCAAGGTCCAACTCTTGTGTTGTATTTTGAGTGTTACCTTGCGTAAACACTTTTTGCGTGCCAACTACGCGAACACCGCTACCTAGCTGAATACCACTTGGCAACTCGTTAACTTGGTCTACTTGAGCACCAGGTTGACGCTGAATGCTGTAGAAAAGGTCTTCGAATACAACTCGGTCACGCTTAAAGCCAACTGTATTTACGTTCGCTAGGTTGTTAGAAATGGCAGTCATTTTCGTGTCCTGCGCTGCCATGCCTGTTTTACTTACCCATAATGCTGAATGCATTTTTTATTACTCCTTGCGGGGCGAGACTTATCTCGCCGCCATTAATTTATTACCAGCTTGTGCCAACGTCTCGGCCGTTTTCATCATGCGAACTTGCATCTCGAAGTTACGCGTTAACGACATCACGCTAATCAACTCATCAATGGCAGATACGTTACTGCCCTCGATGTGCTCAGGAGAAAGTTGCACGGTTTCATCGGCAGCGAATGGCACGCCATCTACACTGTGCAGTAGGCTGTCACTCTCTTTTTGAAGTTGGTTCATTTCTGGTTTAACCAACTTCAACGTTCCCGCGACGATTTCTGCGCCACCACCTGGTGGAATCACGGATACTTGACCACGCTCGCTGATTTCAATCTTTTGATAATCAGGCACAACCAAAGGCCCATTTTCACCAAGAACAGGAAAACCATTGATGGTCATGGCACCAAAAGTGTCGACTTGGATATTGCCCGCTCGCGTGTACGCTTCGTTACCCGCAGGAGTTTCAACAGCAAGATAACCCTCACCCATAATGGCGACATCCAACGGGCGTCCCGTTTTCATAATGTCGCCAGAATCAAAGCGCGTTGAGGCAGAGTTGGTCACAACCATAGTGCGACCATCAAAACCTGGGCCTTGCATTTCTACACTGCGCACGCGCTCCATATCCGCTCGAAAGCCAGCAGTATCAGCGTTTGATAAGTTGTTTGAACGCACGTGCTGAGCCTTAAGAACTCGACTCGCACCTGACGTTGCAGTAAATAACAAGCTATCCATGCAAAACTCCCATTACACCGCGTTAAACAAAGCTTGAGTTAGCTTGTCGCTGGTAGAGATGGTTTTCGCGTTTGCTTGGTAGTTACGCTGTGCGGTCATAAGCGCCACAAGCTCACTGGTTAGGTCAACGTTAGAACCTTCTAGCGCACCTGGGGTTAAATCACCCAACGTACCTGAACCAGGGACACCCGTGATTGGCGCACCAGAGCTAAAGCTTTGAGTCCACGCCGTACCACTCACTTTTGCTAAACCTTGTGTGTTGGCGAAGTCTGCAAGTACAACTTGACCTTGCAGCTGTGATTGGCCGTTAGTGTAGGTCGCGTAAACCATGCCATTACCTTCAACGCGTACTCCTGCAAGCTCACCGGATGTGTAACCGTTCGGGCTGTTAGTACTTACGCCGAATTTCGCACCAAACTGCGTGCTGCCTTTTAAGTTAATGTCGACACTCATCGCATTTGCGCCTGCCGCAGGGAATGAAACATTAAACGGAGCCGTCGGTGAAGAAAGCGAACCGTCTTTGTCAAACGTTACTGGTACCGTTGTCACTGGTGTTGCGCCACCATCCACTTGAACATTCACTTCCCAAGAGTTAGAAGCGGTCTTAGTGAAGTACTGGGTTACCGTGTGCGAGTTACCCAGCGAGTCATAGACTTTTGTGGTGTAAGACGAATTGAATGAGTTTGGATCGTCCGGATTAAACGGCGTTACCGTTTTATCAATGGCAGACGCACTTGCATCAAAGTTTGCAACAAAATCAAGACCGTCTGTCGCTTTTGCATTCAGTGATGACGTAGATACTTGGATATTGCCCACAGAGCCTGTCATCAGGTTGTTGTTGCTATCCACACTGTAACCTTGCAGTTTTGCGCCACTGTTAGCTGTAACAAAGTTATCTTTATCTGTCGCGAATACACCTGAACGCGTGTATAGCGTTTGACCCATGTTGTCTTTAGTGACAAAGAATCCGCCACCGTTGATCGCCAAGTCCATCGCACGGCCAGTTCCTGAGATACTGCCGTCTTTGTCGAAGTTCTGTGAAATTGACGCGACTTCTACACCACCAGGTTGCATGCCGTTGTATACTGCGGAGAATTCTGTGCGGCCACCTTTAAAACCATACGTTGATGCGTTGGCAATGTTGTGACTGATTGTGTTTAGCTCTGTGTTGGTCGCGTCCAGACCACTTAGTGCGATGTTAAAACTCATAAAAAGACCTCTGATTTCCCTATTTGGTTAAGCACCAAACTGAGTGATTTGATAGAAAGGAACGTTGCCAACGCCATGGACATTGACTAATGCTGCGCCGCCAGTATTTGGAATACGCACTTGCTCAACAGTGCCAGCCATGAGCACATTTGGACTTGCTTGCCCTTCTTGCACTTCTACTGCCACTGAGTATTTGCCTGGTTTAAGACCAAGTTCTTCAGGATTAATTGAAAAGTCGACGTCACCTTTGCCGTGAGCACCTAATGGCACTTTAGTAGATTGACCAAACTCATCTTTCACAACTAACGTCACTTGGTTTGAGCTATGAGCGAGTTCGATTTTTCCGTTCTGTACGCCTTCACCAAGCTCAAATTCTTTGGAGTTGACGTAAACAGTTTGTCCGACGAGCCCCGCTGTCGATAGCACTTGCATGTTGTCTAGGAGAATCATGCTCTGTTGCATTGTCTTGGACATATTCTCGGTACTTTGAACTTGAGAGAATTGAGCCAACTGACCAACGTATTCCGTGCCATCAAGTGGGTTAAGTGGATCTTGGTTTTGGATCTGCGCCACCATCAAAGAAATGAATTCGTTCTCTAATGAAGAAGCACTGTTCATATCTTTAGGATTTGGTGCAATGCCATTGTTCTCTTTTGCTTTAGTGCTCACAGGAGCATCAGACGATAAAGGTGTATATTGTGCGAGACTCATTAACTGCCCTGCCCTAATCTAAGCAGACCTTGCTGCATACTTTTCACATTTGATAACACTTCAACATTGGTTTCGAAGCTACGTGTCGCTGACATCATGTCTGCCATTTCAGCCACGACATCGATATCTGGGTAATACACATAACCTTCACCATTGGCCAACGGGTTGTTTGGCTCAAAGCGTTTCTCGGCTTCTCCCGCATTTTTCACAACGTCAACAATGCGAACTTCAGCATTGGGATAAACCCCGTTTTCCGTTGTCAGCTGCGCTTTTTGGTACACAGTCGCGAATACGGGCTTCAGCGCTTTATAAGCGTCATCTGGATTTGCAGACACCGCGTCCGCGTTAGCTAAGTTACTGGCGACCGTGTTAAGACGCACAGTTTGTGCCGTCATCGCGGATCCAGTGATCGAGTAAATATCAGTGAATGACATAATTAACGTCCCTCAATCGCTTTCGTTAAGCCATTAAATTTCATGTTGAGAAACGTCAGGCTAGTTTGAAAGTCCATGTTGTTTTGCGTGAATTTCGCTTGTTCAACACCCAGTTCTACAGTGTTGCCATCTTTGCTGTTCTGGTAAGGCACCGAGTATTGGGCCTGAACCTGAAACTTAGGCACTGGTTTGTTCACACCGCCCGCAGCCACCTGGTTCATTACGGTGGTGAAACTTAGGTCTTTCGCCAAATACCCAGGGGTGTCAACATTTGCTAGGTTACTGGCAAGGACTTTGGTACGCTGAACGCGAAAATTAAGTGCCTTTGGATGTACACCTAAAGCATTTTCAAATGTGATCGCCATGCATCTTCCTTACAGTTGGCTCGAATACGCCAACATACAAACAAGATGCGTGCCATAAAAAATAGCTATATATATCAATGATTTACAAACAAGGATGGAAGCCAAACTTCCGGCTCACGGAAAGCATTAAAAGCAAGGGGAAAGTGCTTACTTCCTCAACATTAATGCTAACTCTGCTTGCTCTAATACCAGGACAAACTTTCGCCAACACCTCTGGCAGAACCCTAAGCGTTGAGGAGATAAAATCCGTTGTAGCAGAGCATTTCAAACAAGAAGTGGCCCAAAATGCTCACTCTAACCAGTGGGGAGAATACCAACTGGATTTCGACATGTGGGTACCAGGCTCGGCGAATCACCTACCTGAGTGTGAATCGCCTCTGGTCATCACTGGTCGCGACAATCAAGCGTTGCCAGTTGGAAACCTTAAGCGCTCAGTAAGTTGCGATGACATCGCTTCACCCTGGCGAATTAACGTCACGATAAAATCTTCTCTGACACTGCCTGTCTTGGTTGCCACAACCACGGTCGGTCGAAATGAAGTTGTGACTGCCAAGCACGTTAAACTGGAAACGCGCACCATCTCGCGACAAGACGATTTTTATACTCGCCCAGGACAAGCAATAGGCTTAGAAACCTCTCGCCGTTTACGTGCAGGGCAAGTGGTCAACCCATCCAATTTATCTGCTCCACCTTTAATCGAAAAAGGCAATGAAGTCATAGTGATTGCGAGCAAAAATGGATTTAGCGCCAGCACGAAAGGAGTCGCCTTAGAAGATGGTGCGAAAGGGCAACAAATTGAAGTAGAAAACCTAAGTTCTGGCAAGGTCATTAGAGCTGTCGTAACCGGGTTAAACCAAGTTCATACTCAATTTTGATTTTGGACTCAGAGTAACATTTTTTAATTTTGGCTCTCGTCAGTAACGCTGAACTTCGAGTACAAAAAAAATATTTAATGTTTATCACATCCTAACCGCCTACTTAATTTAGAACATGATGATGAGGACCACAGCATGAAAATCGACAAAGTCGCGGGCGGTCATGTCCCACAAACAAAATTACAGCAAGCAAGCAAACAGCCTGTCGACGTCGTCGAACAGAGCAAGGTACACGAGCCTGCATTTCAAGCGAATACCGTAGCGATAGATCGCGCTCAAGCTGAAATGGCATCACTACCTGATATTGATATGGAAAAAGTAGAACAAGTACGTAACGCATTAGCGCGTGGCGAACTTAGCCTAGATACCAAAGCACTATCAAAGGCGATCATGCAATTCCATACAGGTCACGAGTAATAACACACTAGGAAGAGATCATGGCAAGCGCAGTATCGCAGCGAATTCAACAATTTATTCGCTCAATACCTGAGGATATCAAGCTCTATCAACAACTTATCCCTTTGCTTCAACAGCAAAAAACGTTGTACTTAAAGTTTGATGGTGAGGCACTGAGCAACAATGTTCAGAAACAAATGCCAATACTCAATAAACTTAGTCGCTCAGCCAGTGATAGAAGCCAGTGTATGCGAGAGCTGGGGTTAGCGTGTAATGACGCCAGCGTAAAACGAATTTTCAATGCTTTGCCTGCCCAAATAGGTATGCAAGCTAGAAAACAATGGGCGCTATTGGAAACGTTGGTAAGTCAGTGCCAACAATACAATCAGGGCAATGGCCACAGCTCTGCGGCGTTCCATGAGTTGGTCAGTCAACTCAAACAACCTGTGCAACACACTTATGAAGATAAATCGTTCTAAACGATGTTCGTCTTGCCTACAGATTCAGTCGCCATCTCGGCTGAGTACTGTAGGCCTTTTTATTTTTATCGCCTTACTATCCTGCTTTTCAATCACCAGTCAGGCGAAACCAAGCCCAGCTGATATTCAAACGCAATATCAAGTTTTAGCCCCATACAAGCCACAAATCGCCAAGCGTCTCGATTCATCCAGCCTGGTGATTCATCATATTTTCAAACAACTGCAAAGCCACTCTTTACCAAAGAGTCTAGCCTTAGTGCCAATGTTGGAATCCTCTTACAACCCCAAAGCCGTTTCTCATGCCAACGCCGCCGGACTTTGGCAACTGATACCAGCAACAGCTCAACGATTCGGGTTGACTGTAGATACAAAACAAGACGATCGCTTTGATACAGAAGCAAGCACAGCTGCAGCACTCAAGTATCTGACGTTTTTATACAACAAATTCGATCAAAACATGGCGCTGACATTAGCGGCCTACAATACAGGCGAAGGGCGTGTCGCACGCGCTATTCAGCGAGCTGGCAGTAACGACTTCCAGAAGCTCACACTACCTAAAGAGACTCGCCAATACGTTAGTCGATTCTTCGCGCTGGAAAAGTTGATAGATATCGGTCAGTTACAATCCTCATCATTTCAGCCTTTACTCTTATTTGCTTCAGATGCTCCGATGGTTTCGCAACCGCTGATCGACTTTAGTCCACTACCTCCGTTGGTCAATTTGTGATAAAAATCACGACAAAATCCAATGTCAGAAAAACGTAAAATTACAAGATCGTGTTCGGCCAATTTGAAAACTCGTGATCTCTATGCAAACGTGTGCAAAAAAGTTGAGGTAAGGTATCTCAAAGATAAGAAAGAGTCGTGGTTTATTAAAAGGTACCCAAATTGCGCTTGCCAATTGGGTAGATATGCGTCACATTGCGTTTGCAAAAAACATGAAAACCAATGGTTGGACCTAATAATTATTTACACACTAAATGTAAAACAGCTATTGTTTTCATAGTTCGAAACAAATTTAAAATATCAAGATGACGCTTCGCTTGCGCGTCTGGAATAAGTCCGGGTTCCGGGGGGGAGTCCGGACTTTTTTTATCGATTTAAAAGCTGACCTATCAACAGAACAATGAGTGGGTAAGTCACTATGAGGCAAGCTAAGTTATTTATAGTAATTCTTTAGAAATCAACTGAAGCAAAAACGTTTCGCGCTCGATGCTCATGCCTTTTTTCGGGCTTTCTGCCATGGTCTTTTCATTGTGCGCTATCGCTTCGTGAATGTTCATCCATACTGGACGCATTCCATTTTTAACTTCATAGTCTTCATAAGCCGTTTCGCCTAACTCACGATCGATTTTACATGTATAGCAATACGACACCATGTGCATTACGTCAGCGTCGTCTTTGTACCAAGGACGAAATTCCTCAAAGATCCCGAAAGGCTTAATACCATGGATATTCTGCGCGCCGGTTTCTTCTTCTAGTTCACGAACTAGTCCAGCAATCACATCTTCACCATCATCAATACCACCACCAGGCAAAGTGTAGTCATGGTAACGCTCTGTATAGAGCAACAACACATCTTCACCATCTAGTACGATGGCGCGTGCCGCATTGCGCTGGAAAATAATTTTGTCGTCCAAGTGCTCAATGTCCGGATGAACGGTCGATTTTAAGTGTCTCATCGAAAATACCACTGTCATGTTTTGCGCGCATATTACCGAACTTCACGCTTTAAATCATCGTTGTCGGTCCAAATGCGTTCAAGACATTGGTTTGAACGCAACGGTTCTAACCTTCGTAACAATCCGCAACAAATAGAAGTGTGACGTGATAACCAGTAAAAGATGAGAATATCTAAATTCTTATACGTCCCTCTTACTTTTAACATCGATAAGACAATAATCTCTGAAAGTTGCCTATAATCAATACAATACTCGCCCACCCCATGCGGAGATAAAGAATGAAAAAGACAAATTTAATGATGGCTATGGCTGCAACGTTGGTACTGGCTGGTTGTTCAACTTACGAAGGTGCCACTCGCTCGACTGAATATACCTCCGTCGCAAATCCTGCAGCCGTTTACTGTGTTCAGCAAGGTGGTGAGTTGGATACCGTTTCGGAAAATGGCGAACGTGTGACTTACTGCGTGCTGTCTGACGATAACCGTGTCGAGCAATGGGAATACTATCGCGACAATCATAAAGAAAGTGAGAGTGGCGACTACTAAATTTTTTTGTCGACACGTCAGATTCCCTCTATCACTTAGGAGCCTTTAGGCTCCTTTTTTATTTGATTTATCAAAACTTTCTCACTTCATTTTTACATACCTCTGACTTTACCGCATATCGACACTATATCGAACAGTGTTCTATTCTTGACATTCCTCTGACATAGCTTTCCACTTGGACAATAAAATCCCAAACACAGATCACACTAATTCACATTTCTTCCACATTTTCTGGAACAGGTGAGCAAGATGAAAACACAAATAGTAAAAGAAGCCGAGTCAGCCCCAAGCAACGTTGTTACTGAAGAGTCAAAGCGCATCATTTATAAATCGAGTTTAAGCGCATTGATGATTGTCGCTATCAGTATTCTCGTTAACCTCAGTCTTCGCCTTGATTATGTCGTGTTGGGTTCAAGCCTTGGTGAGCTTTCCATAACAGAAACACTCCAGCTTGTGATGCTCGCGATTGCATCGTGGTCATTTTTCAGCCTATCTAAACAACAGCCTCAGCTAAAGCATGCGGCCATTTTGATTGCCGGCTTTTTCGCGGTGCTCATTATTCGTGAAACAGACTATTGGACAGACATGATTCGTCATGGTTCTTGGGTTTTCCCTGCGCTCGCTGTCACCGCACTGGCTTGCGCCAAAGCTTACCAAGGTGGTAAAGGTACCATGAACGAAATGGCGACCATCTTAACGGTTCCCCACATGAAACTGTTAATTGGTGCCGTGATGCTATTGTTGGTCTTCTCTCGCTTGTATGGCATGGGCAGTTTTTGGCAACAAGTGATGGACGAGAACTACATCCGTGATGTTAAAAATATTTCAGAAGAAGGCATGGAACTCCTTTGCTACTGTTTGATCGCATTGAGCGCAGTCCGCACAAAACGCGAACTTAGTGAATAGACTCAGGATCCAAGCGGCGGTTCAATGCAGTTAATATCGGATGAACGATCCTTAACGCTTGTTCCGCAGCTCCTACAGATTCATCCAAGGCCGTCATTTCGATGGCCTTTTTCATGTCTTCAATCTGTTGCAAACTATCTTTATCGAGTGGTAAAGCGAGCAATTGCTGAATGGCATGTCTCGCGATCATAAGCGGCTTCTTTCGGACAACCGATAAGTCTCGTAAAAATGCTCCCTGCTTGACCCCTTCTAAATAAACTCGGTAAGTCGTGAGTTCATCCAGTAATAAAAATGCCGCTGCCATAGGCCCTTTATGTGGGTATGGTACGCTGATATGTTTGTTGATATCCAATGGTAAGTTGAGAGTAACGCCCATGGATGCGCACTCAGATTTTAGTACTCGTAATAATCCCTGCTCATCCATCAAGGTTTGGATTTCTATGATTCGCTCAAGGTGGTAGTCATTCGACAACAAGGTGACCTCAACCGAACGCGCTGACCATAACTGGAACAAACCACTATCACACAAAACGCGAGAAGCGTAACGCATGTTCTGGAACGTATTCAAAGATCGATTTTCTAAAAGTATTTGATGTTCAGGGAACGGATGCACAGCGGCCGCATTTAGAGATTTAAAATAACTGTACATTGCATCTGCTTCAGAAATGCATTGGCCTTGCGTTAATCCACCACAAAAAATAATCGCCGTTCGCTCTGTCGGCAATGACGCAATCGCATTAGATAAGGCTTCGACTCTTGTTACCCCCTCAACGGTCAATCTGCTATTGACGAGGCGTTTACCTAAAACGATGACCACATTGTCTAACTTCATTTCAAAATCTCGCGCTTAGTTGGCAGTGTTACAAAAATCTTCTTTCACTCCCGGCCTACAGGCTTTAACATCTAGTTAACAACACTGTTCTAGAGACCTTTATAAAGGTTCACTGCTAAAGGAAGTCAATTATGCTGTCGATTTTCGATATATTTAAGATTGGTGTCGGGCCTTCTAGCTCCCACACTAATGGTCCTATGCTTGCCGGATTCCATTTCACTCAACTAGTTAGCGACTCTATGGCGAAAGTGCATCGGGTGCAAGTGGACCTTTATGGCTCATTATCGCTCACTGGTAGAGGGCACCACACAGACCGAGCCACTGTCCTTGGTTTGATGGGAAATAAACCCGATACCATCAAAATGAGTAGCGCTAAAAGTGCGCTACAAAATACTATAGACAACAACACGCTGCTACTCGCTGGTACGCACCAGATTGAGTTTAGCTACGACCATGACATCGTCTTTCATAGTGACAACCTTCCCCTGCATGAAAACGGAATGACGATTACCGCACTAGACGCTGCGGGAGACCAAGTGGCGTTTGAAATTTATTATTCCATCGGAGGCGGATTCATCGCCACCGCTGACGAACTAGAAAACGGCACGCAACAAGATGAAGTCGCGGTACCATTTCCTTTCACATCAGCGGATGAGATGCTGGAAAAAGCCGAGACTAACGGTTTTAGTTTGGGAGGTATGATTCTACAAAACGAACTGGCATTCCGCTCAGATGAAGAAATTAGCCAAAGAGCAGAACAAATTTGGAAAGTGATGTCGCTCTGCATGCAACGTGGTTTCGATACGGAAGGGATTTTAGAAGGTGGTCTCAATGTCACTCGTCGTGCACCAAACCTTTTGAAAAAGCTCGAAGCCAACGCTGCAGTTGAGAATGATCCAATGGAGATCATGGATTGGATTAACCTCTTTGCCTTTGCGGTTAGCGAAGAAAATGCAGCTGGCGGACAAGTCGTTACTTCTCCAACTAATGGCGCTGCAGGGGTGATTCCGGCGGTATTGATGTACTACCATCGCTTCATCAAAGAGCTTGATATTAAACAGCTGAAAGATTTTCTCGCAGTCGCTGGCGCTATCGGCATCTTATATAAAACTAACGCGTCAATTTCCGGCGCCGAAGTGGGTTGTCAGGGAGAGGTCGGGGTTTCTTCATCCATGGCAGCCGCTGGTTTAACGGCGCTCAGAGGCGGCAGTAACGAGCAGATTTGTATAGCCGCGGAAATTGCGATGGAGCATTCATTAGGAATGACTTGTGACCCGATCGGCGGCTTGGTTCAAGTGCCTTGCATTGAAAGAAATGCCATGGGCGCAATGAAAGCCATTAATGCCTCACGTATGGCATTAAAGCGCACGAGCAAATGCCTTATTTCATTAGATAAAGTTATCGAAACCATGTATCAAACTGGTAAAGATATGAACAAAAAATACCGTGAAACTTCCTTAGGTGGCTTGGCCGTCATTCATATGGCACCGCCATGCGAATAGTCAAATAAGCCCGCTATATCATTGCTGGCGATGCACTTCGTCAGCAATTTCCTTTCTCGCAAGACCTCTTTTTATTTGCCGTAATCCTATAAAACCCCATTAGCTCCAATCAGTAACAAATACAACAAAATTAAACAAAAATAGAATTAAGCACTGCTTTATTCAAATTTATCTAGAACAACACATTAGCATTTAGCCATATAAGCATTAGAAAATATAGTGCAGCATTTCCACGTTATGCGACAATTATTTCAATACTCAATCTTTCGTTTCATTACTATTTAATAGAAATAACAATACCTACCTTCCTCCGCTAATGTGAGTACAAAATTATGTGGAATAAACTCAATAAATCCATGATGTTCTGCCAAATGATGTTTGGCTTATCATTTTACGGTGTATTAGTAAGTCTAACTCGATTTTTTCTAGAGGATCTAAATTACAACGAAGCCGATACGATGATGATCGTTGGTGCTTTTTCGGCGATCGGGCCACTTTTCGCGATCGCGGGCGGCTTTATTGCAGATAAGTTTTTAGGCGCTTATCGCTCACTTTCTATCGCATATTTCGCTTTTGCATCCGGTTACGTATTACTCGTGTTGGGGGCTTCTGCTTCTAACGTTCCACTTTCAATGTGTGGTATTGCGCTCGCCAGTTATGGCCGCGGCCTGATGTCACCCTCTTACCCTAGCCTCTATAAACGAACGTTCAAATCACAAGAAAATTTTGAAAAAGGATACCCAATCAATTATTCAGTGAATAATGTTGGCGCCTTTTTAGGTCAATATTTGTTCCCAATGATTGTCCTTGTGATCGGCTTTAATGGCGGTTTTACCATCTCTGCTGTTATGGCAGCAGCGGCATTGATCATGCTATTGGTATTCCGCAAAGATCTTGTTGGCGTAGCCTCTGAGCTTGATCAAAAAACCGTAAGTTTAAAAAACTGGGTACTTTTTGCATTGATTTCATTGGCAATGATCGCGTTGGTATTTTTCATGTTTTCAAACATGGATATTGGCCAAAATATCGTATACGCCATCGGAGGGGCGGCGATCGCATACTTCATATCTCTGATGCTTAAAGCAAGCAAAGCTGAGTCTTTGAAGATGGGGACCATCTTAATTGTGACCTTGCTGACAACCTGTTTCTTTGTTTACTACGGACAAATGATGACCTCGATGAACATGGTTGCTATCAACACATTAAAAGGCTCTCTATTTGGTTTTATTCCGCTCGAACCAGAAGCAGCAATGGCAATGAACCCGCTTTGGTGTATGGTTGGTGGTCCTATCGTAGCTGGCTTTTTTGGGTTGCTGGAAAAGCGCGATATCTACCTCTCTACCGCGACAAAAATCGCCTTGGCATTTGTACTGACCGCGATAGCGTTTGGTATCTTGACGTTTGCCGTGACTACCGTGGGTGAAGATGTCGTGATCATGCCAGAAATCTTTCTCGCTATTCACTTCTTCCAGGCGATTGCAGAAGTCATCGTGGGTTCGATGGTCGTAGCGTTTATTCTTTCCGTCGCGCCGAAGCACATCGAAAACTTCTCTGTTAGCCTATTTTCTGTGGCAATCGCATTGAGCGGTATTATTGGTGCTGCATTTTCAACCTCTATCGCGTTAGAGAAAGGACAGACCATCACACAAGACATTGTACAAAACGTATATGGTGATTATTTCCAATTACTCACTGTCCTTGCTGTCGTGATGGTCGCTATCGCAATGGCAGCGTCACTCATTATTCGCAAGATGCTTGATGCGGCGAAAGAAAGCGATACTCAAGCGCAACCAGTCGAGATCGAAGCTGGGGTTGAAGTTCAAAGCTGAGTTTGATGATTTACCTATCTCAAAATATAAAAAATGCCGCGATATTCGCGGCATTTTCTTAACAACAACATGTTCGATTAATCACGTCGACCACGAAGTTCAATTTTTTGTGTAGCAGCATCCGTTTGGATGATTACCCCGCCATAGGCCGTTTCATTTCGACCTTTCAGCGTCAGTTGAGAATCTGCGCGCTCGACGTCGACCTGATTTTTCGTAGCCATCGTCATATCAATTGTGCCCGTGTATGACCCATCGCCAGCTAATGCTATGTTTGTTGAGCAAACCATCAAACTAAGTGCGATTAATTTTTTCATACGTCACCTCTGTTTTTGTTCTTACTTTCTTTCGATGAAAAAACTGTAACAACAGAAACGTGTTCATACGAGGAAAGTCATCATTTACCAAATGGAAATCCAAACCACTAAATTGATATGACCAAGCCTATTTGCTGTCCACCGTCGCCTTCAATAAACCATAAGATACGACAGCATGCTTAAATTGACCGAACGTTGTCTTTTGTTCAGCAATCCAGAGATATGATTTCTCAGCAGAAGACAAATGAGACGATGTATGAGCATTAATCTGGACATTCAAAACGTATTGGTACTAAAACGGATGTATGAGTTACGTAGCGTCCGATTGGTGGCAGATTCACTCGGAAAGACATCAGGATCAATCAGCAAAAACCTGACAAAAATGAAAGCGCAGCTCGATGACCCTTTGTTCATTCAGACTAAAAATGGCTTTGAACCGACCGCTTTTGTCGAGGCGAACATGCCACATTTTGAACAAATCCTCACCAGTATTGATTCCATCAAACCACAGAGTTTTTCACCCGCTAATTTTGACGGCTCGATCACTATTTATGCGAACACATTGTTTTGGGATTACTTTGGTGACAAGTTTTACTTAGAATTACTAAAACACGCCCCAAAAGCAAAGTTCTCTTGTTTACGTTGGGGGAGCGACGCGAAAAAGCGATTAACTGAGGGTGAAAACGCTATTGCGATTCATTATTTTGATGAGGATCTTCCGCAGTCAATTATTCAAAACGAACTAGGTCGAGGAAAAGCCGTATTTTTTGTTCGAGATGAGCATCCCGCTCAACATTTCCAAGAGCTAGAAAACTATCCCTTTTTACTTTTCAAAACGCCGGGATGGAACGACTACCGATACCCGTTGTTGGAAAGGCTCAACCATATGGGGTTCCGAACCACACCTAAGGTAGAAATTGAACACCCTGCGATGATTCAAAAAGTGCTCCTACAAACGGATCATTTTGGTATAACCATGAGTGGACATGTGCCTAAGGGCTGCCGAAGTATCGCGCTTCCTGGCGGGTTAGAGCTTGATGTTCGCTACGTGATGAGCTGTCGTCGATCACAACAGCAAGCCCCGATAAACCAGTGGTTATTCAATGTCATTAAAGATATCACCCAGCCCTAACCTAAAAGTCCTAGGGTGATGACTTGTCTATGTTTTCTTAGGTACTCGATATCGTTGAGGTAAGCGGTATGATGGCAATCTTCTAGGTTCGCTTGAAACCTATCATCACCTTGAGCTGCGACCCCTCTCATACAATCAACTAATGCGGAGAGTCGATGTGTCATCACCTCCACCAGCTCTTCCCGTTCCAATCTCGAACACCCATAAGCGTCACAGAAGAGTTTTGCACGCTGAATTTGTTGCTCCAAACAGCCCATTTTATCGTGCTCATCGGTTTTAAATGGTGCCCAACCATAGACCGAAAAAGCGACATCCCAAACTCTTGGTGCCGGATGCGCCGTATCAAAATCAAACACACCAACGACAAACTCTCCATGGAGTGCCACGTTATATGGCATGAAATCACCATGACAAATCACCTCTTGTGGTGTTCGTGGTGGCAGCATCCAGTGCAGCGTTTCATTTTGATATTGCTTAAGGAAACCCTCAGATGCATCGTGCATATCGCGTAACATTTTTGCCGCAGATTGGAGCGCGGAAACAGAAGCAATGTTGCCAATCAATGGATAGTTGTCAGTCTCTCCTTCGACATAGCTAACCCACTCTTTTCCTTTCTC
Organism: Vibrio sp. ArtGut-C1; assembly: GCF_002105475.1. Classification (NCBI taxonomy): domain Bacteria; kingdom Pseudomonadati; phylum Pseudomonadota; class Gammaproteobacteria; order Vibrionales; family Vibrionaceae; genus Vibrio; species Vibrio sp. ArtGut-C1. The sequence goes on from NZ_NCTH01000007.1 coordinate 201,164, forward strand.
AATACCAACCGCTTTAGGGCATGCCGTAAAGCCTCGTGAATGAAGATAGGTAAGTAGCTGATGGATAGTCATCGTCCAATAACTGGCAGGACGAGATATCAAATTCCCTTTTCGATAGATGGCATTTTCTCTACCGCCTTGCATTGTTTCCATAACAGTATCCTGTGTGGATTAAGCGCGCATCAGATAACGTAAAGCTAGATCATCATACACTCAAAGCTTTTAGAGAAGGTTGACTGACCCTATAAGAAACCGCGCATTTTGTTAGGTAAATCGCAAGAATAAGTACCGCTGTAAAAATAGACCGTAAAACATCAAAGGCCTTGTATTAACCATTGGGCAAAGGTGTTTACGTGTGACTTTTCTGATGCCCTAACCATCATATAGTGTGCGCCGGAGCTGGGCATACGCCAATCTCCGATTTGTACTAATATCCCTTGTTGCAACTCATCCTCAACAAGAAAGTCTCTCACCAGTAAGACACCAAGTTGATTAGTTGCAGCTTGAATAGCAAGCAATGAATGTTCAAATTCGGCTATCACTTTGCTCACCTTGCCTTGATAACCTTGGTACGCAAACCATACCTGCCAAGATTCATGATAACCCCCGGTGCAAATTTTAGGTGTTTGAGACAACTTCGTGAGGTCATCAATCGGATTTAACTGAATAAAGCCGGGGCTTGCTACAACGATCCAGTTTTCTTGGGTAAGCTGAATAGCTTGTTGCTCTTGCCAATCGCCATCTCCGTTAATAATTTCTATATCTGCAATCGCACTGGCGTTTGGAACCGTATTCGCGGTTGTCGAGATCTTAAAGGAAACATCTGGAAATTGACGCTGAAAATCGGCCAGTCTTGGCATTAGCCATTGCGAGCAAAAACTGTGGGCGACATGTAAGGTAATTTGCTTGTTCTGTGGGCGAGTAAATAAATGATGGGTCGAGGTTGATAAGGTTTGAAGCACATGGTTAACCACAGGCCAGTATTCTTTTGCTGAGCTGGTTAGCGTAAGGTGCGTACCCTTGCGCTCGAATAATGTTGCATTTAACTGCAGTTCTAGCGATTTCACCTGCTGACTGACGGCCGCACGGGTCACATTTAGCTCCTCTGCGGCTTTAGTGAAGCTCTGTAATCGCGCCGTGGCTTCAAACGCTCGGAGCAAATTAAGCGGCGGTAAACTTTGCATAACACTCTCCCAAATACTTGGCAGCCATGGTATGAACTGGTGATGACAAATTGATGAAAGTGCTGAGTTTGTTAAGTGGGATCAAAAAAGCCAGCGTGATACACGCTGGCTTTTGGAACTGTCTCTTAAGCAGGAATTATTCTGCTTTCTCAGTGGTTTGGTATTCAAACGCAGGGACAACTACTTCAACACGACGGTTCATTTGACGACCTTGACGTGTTTCGTTGCTTGCTACTGGGTTAGCTTCACCCATGCCTTTCACTGTCATACGCTCAGCCGCAATACCTTTTGCTTGGAACTCGTCAGCAACGGCTTTCGCGCGTTTTTCTGTAAGTTGCTGGTTGTACGCAGCAGAACCCGTCGTATCACTGTAACCCGTGATCTCAACTTGAGCTTGTGGGTAAGTGTTCATCAGATCAACGGTACCAGAAAGGGTCGATGCATCTTTCACTTCTGCACTTTCTAGGTCGAATTGTACTGTCGCTGTTGTTTGAGCAGGGTAAACATGCTCAACAATACGTGTTGCAGGGCGTGTTTCTACTACTTCCTCAACCACTTCCTCTTGAACTACTGGCTCAGAGCCGAACTTGTAGTTAAAACCAATACCGAAGAAATCTGAATCCATATCTTCAATCACGTCATCAGACATATCTTGGTAACGTTGGTATTCAGCACGTAGGCTCCAGTTGTAGTTGATTTTGTACTCAGCACCTAGAGAGCCTGTTGGTACGAAATCTTTTTCATCACCTGCCATCATGTATGCAGCACCAACTTTCGCGAATAGATTCCAAGAATCCGTTAGCGGTAGGTTGAATTTAGGAGCAAGAGTCAACGCCCAAAGATCACCGTCAACGGTGTTTAGGCCCGGCTTTTTGAAGTTTGCAGTGAAGTCACCAAGGTAATCAACACCGTACTCTGCTGCAACGTACTCGTTGAAGCTGTAGCCCAGATGCATAGATGCTGCAAAACTGTCGTCGTCACAAGGTTCGTTTAGGTAACACGCATCATTTAGAGAGTTGTAACCTACTTTACCGCCCATGTAAGTGTCAGCAAGTGCAACGTTTGAGATCACACCACCAGCAAGTACAGTAGCCACTGCTATAGCGATTTTTTTCATTATTCTTTTCCTTTTTCTTGTACACAAAGCAACACATCGAGGCAGCATACTGCCGTAAAATATGAAGCCGTAACTTTCTCTTTTCTTCGAACAGAAATAGCTAAATAGCGTAGGAAAGAATCAAAAAATGATATTCAAACGCCAATGACGTAAAACGGAGAAAGATAACCTCAAGACCATCTATTCATGAGCTTCATCCGCATACCCAACCGAGAAATAAAGTCTCGTTGCGTTGGTTTAGCCATAGTCAATTCGTTGCGGAGAATATCACAAAATAGCCAGTTTTCTGTGACGCAAATCACCATAAAACCCCATTTTCTCAAATTTAAGAATCGACATTTAAGCCTGTGAATGGCAACAAATTTTTACAGGAGAGAATGGATATCGAAGGCATAAAAAAACAGCTCATTTAAAATGAGCTGTTTTCGAAATAATGAACAGACGTGAACTTATCGAACTAGATTTTATCCGCCACGGTAAGCGTTGCAGCTAAGACATCTTGCCCAAATAATACACTGCGTTCTGGTGACCAACCATAAAGCGGATCTGGGTGATTGTTGTTGTCTTTAAATGGCATCTCGATCGTGTACGACAGGCATTTGAACTGCTCCGCGACCCAGTTTGAGCCTACCGTCAAATTCGCTTTACCCGGCTCATCTTTATCATAACCAATCTCATCTTGGAACTCAGGTGTAATAGTCAGTAACGCTTGCTTAAATGATGCCTCTAAAGCGGCAAGATTTTCATCGTAAGAAGGAATACCTTCTGAGCCAGCGACGAAGTTATACGGTATCGCTTCATCACCATGGATATCTAAAAACATGTCAACACCCGTTTCCAGCATACGTTGACGCACAAGGTAGACTTCTGGACTTTTCTCCATAGACGGAGTTTGCCACTCACGGTTCAAGTTCACGCCTACCGCGTTCGTACGTAAGTGACCACGAATACCACCGTCTGGGTTCATGTTTGGTACCACGTAAAGCACTGCTTTTTCCAGTAATGCACGCGCAACCGTGTCATTTTCGTCCAGTAGACGTTGGATCATACCTTCCATAAACCATTCAGCCATGGTTTCACCCGGATGTTGGCGTGCAATCATCCAGATTTTCTTTTTGCCTTTTTCTGGCTCACCAAACGTTAGCAAGCTCATGTCATTGCCGTCTAATGTGTGGCCTAATGTTTCTAGTTGGCAGTGGTGCGCGCTTTGTGCCATGTGTAACAAATCTAAATGACGATCGTATGTGTAAGGCGCAAAGTACGCGAAGTAAATTGAGCTACGCTCAGGGATAACAGTGAAAGTCAGCGTGTCGCCATCGAACTCTGCTGGTATACGGAACCATTCTTCACGGTCGTAAGACGCCACGACATCGTAACCTTGCCACCCTTCTGGATAAGCCGACTTAGCCAAATCAAGCAGTTTGATCGTGTGCGACTGCTCGGCTTCGGTTTCTAGACGGAAATGGAACCACTGGTAGAATTCCGACATATTGTCATTAGGGATTTTAAGTTGGATGTCATTTTTGTCGTCCGCTTTCACTACGTGAATGCTACCGCTATCGAAGTTGCTGAATACTTTCATTATATTACTCACCTTTTAAATCTGAGCTTGAAAGACAGAGGCTAACACAAGGCTACATCGCCCCCCAATGACTTTCACTGCAAACTGTCTCGTTTGTGGCTAAAGTCTTCAGTTTAGTCGAGCTTATCCGCTTTGCCTGCTGGTCCTGCGAGTTTCGCTAGCCATTTATCCCAAACAAACGGATGTTTCTCATTGTCTTCCGCTTCCTCTTTTCTGCGAACAGCATTTCGTACCATCATTGCTCCCAGCCAACGTATTGGTTCTGGTGGGAAATACCCAAGCGGTCCTTGCGCTAAACCACTTCGCGTCCATTCGTTATCTAGCCCTAACACCAACGACGATAAAATTTTTCCACCCATTCGAGTTTGGGCAACGCCGTTACCTGAATAACCAAACCCGTAAAAGACATTACTTTGCTCATCCAATTGGCCAAAAAAAGGAAACCCAGTTGCGGAACGATCCGAACCGCCAGTCCAAGAGTACTCAAATTCAGCCCCTTTTAAGCGAGGAAAAAGGTTGTCGAATGATTTTTTTAGTAGCGTTTGATAACGCGTCGGCTTGTTAAACATCGCGTCAACTTGGTTGTTGAAAGAGAACTGATTACCGCCTTTTCCTAGCATCAAACGGCCATCTGGCGTATCTCGGTAATAATGTACGAAGATGCGTGAGTCCAACACACTCGAACCTGCTTGCCAACCAGATTGAGACAAAGTATCACCAAGCGGTTTGGTAATAACCATATCCGAAGACACCACAACAATGCTGTTTTTGAACTGCTTAAATTGCTCCACCATCCATGCATTTAATGCCAACACCACCTGCTGCGCTTGAATATTTCCTTTAGGTGTACAGACGGTGGCAGGTTTTCCATAATCTAGACGCGTCATTGGCGTGTTCTCATAAACTTCTACACCCAGATCAATAGCAACACGGCGTAACCCTCGCGCGAGTAAGGCGGGTTGCACGTTAGCAGCAACCGGAGAGTGGTAGCCTTCAATATGGCGAGGTGAACCCGCATTAGCACACAGTTCCTCCACCGAGCAACGACGCCAACTGTTCACATCTAGCCGTTGTAACTCGTCGACAACTGGTTGCATTCCTCCAGCTTGCGCTCGGTTTGTCGCCGTATAATAAACACCGTTGAGTGATAGCTGTGCATCAATCCCATGTTGCTTGCAAAATGCGTCAATCTCCAACACCACTTGTTCCGACTCTTTTACCAACCAAACAGCATGTTCTTCACCGAATAACCGTTTTAACGTCGGGAACTTGGTAGACCATGTCAGCATACAGCCGCCATTCGCGCCAGATGCCCCACTGCCACACAAGCCCTTTTCGATAACAACCACCTGTTTTTCAGGAGATTGCTGCTTAATCATAATCGCTGTCCAAAGTCCGGTGTAGCCACCACCGACAATAGCAACATCTGTATCAATATTTTGATGTAATGGTTGCGGCGTTTCTGGCTGTTCAGCTTCAATGGCCTGTTTGAACCAGTATGAACTGTGTGTCATCGGATATCCTTGTTAGTGCTTTGCATCGTTTCTATAAACACTTTACAAACGATGAGCACAATCAACGAGCAAGAATATATAACGCTGAGCGATAGCAAATGTTGCGCTGAGAGAGTGGAAGTTTCCGCTATCAATGAATACAAAAATGGGGAGCAGCGCTCCCCAAAACAAACAGCAAGGATATAAATTATCGGAAAATCGAGACCGTCTTACTGGTTAGTATTTACCGGTTTCACGCATGCGGTACTCGTATTGAACATTGAGAATAGGCTGGTATACAACTTGCCCGTCACTTTGCAAGAACTCATTCACCATGACTTTTGAGTCAGTGATAGAAAACGACTGGCGATCAACATACTCTGTAAGGCTTGTAAACTCGTCACGAAGCTGACCTGGTGATTTGCTTTGATAGTTCTGAATCATGTCACGACCCATTTCATAAGCCGCTTGTTTGCTATCCATAACATCACCATGGATCGTTTCGGTATCGTTTGTCCACTGATAGCCACCAGCAAAAACAACAGAAGGTGCAGCAGTCAGAGCAATCATACTTGCTAAAGTCATTAAGCGTTTCATAAACCTCTCCTTACTTACCTTTATATCGGACCTAAATTGGCTCGATATTTATAAGGTACGTATAAAGACCAGAAACACGTCAAAATAATTTCAAATAACGTTCAATTCTTGTTCAACTCATTTCACTTTAACTTAGCAACACGGCATCATACTCTGCCAACACGAGCATTTTTCTACCTCGTAATCACAACGTTCAAAGTGGCTTCCAAACTGACATTTCCTTACCAACCCATACAATACCTAAGGTCAATTTTCTCTTAGAATCCCAACAAAAGAACAGTGTTCAAAACCTTACATAAACGTCGGGCACAGCAAAACCTCCCCTTTTAGTAGTGCTTTGCATTTCCCCCTTTTTCGGGTTCTTCGCTGCTCGTCCGTCGGTTCTTAATTGTGGCTGTTGAGCACACGTTAATCTGGAGTGAAAATGACCGCGAACAAATCCATTTTTTACCATAGCAAATCAATTTACTCAGATGATTATGCTGATGTCTATAAGCCAATTTGGACCTACAGAGCTAAGTTCATCTTGCGCGCACTTTACTACAAACGAGCGTTTAAGCACCTGTCAGATAATATTGAATCGTCATTGCTAGAGATGCTTTGTGCACGTACGCACCGATTTTTAGAAAAACCGTTTCGTCCCTACATCATCAAAAATAACTCAGCGTTCGATCGTTCAAACCTAGTGGTTGATCACTACAAAACCATTTCAGAGCTGTTTTCTAAACAGACCATTGAAGAGATCTATACCGATTCAACTGGCTTAACATTAACATCATTTGAAATCGACGAGACATTGTACTCTGTGCGATTGGTGTACGAAGCGCGTTACCAAAAAGAAGGCGACATGAGCCTAGTGCTACACAGCGCGGAGGATGGCAACTTCTATACGCTCTCATTTACTCTCGGCCACATAGAATCTGGACGCAGCATTATGATTGGCGGCTTGCAAGGGCCACGCAGCAGTGAAGAGAACAACGCAAAAATTAAAAAGTTAACTCGTAAGCTTTACGGGCAAAGACCAAAAAGCTTGATGGTGAGTTTGCTCACTTTACTCGCGCAAATTTGGGAAGTGAATACGATTCTAGCGGTAAAAACACAATCCCATACTTATGCTGCACGACGCTACAGTAAAGGACGAATCAAAACGGATTACGATGCACTCTGGCAAGAGTTGGGCGGCACCGAATACAACCGTCATTTCTACTCACTCGATGTGAATGCCCCGCGTCGTGATATCGAAGGCATGTCGCGTTCTAAACGCTCGATGTATAGACGTCGTTACGAATGGTTAGACAATACCAAAGCGGAGTTCATGGCAAGGCTACGTTAACCCAACGCAGCACATGACGTTTTGTTTTTCATTTTATGATTCGGAGTTTTTATGTCTTACAAGTACGCCGTTGCATGCTTACTGTCCGCACTTTCCTTAACGGCTCATGCACAACCACCCCAACATGTTGTTGGAGCAAATTTAGGCTACGGTAATGTTAGTTACGATGTGAACAATAGCCATGATGAAGGTGACATGTTCCTTGGTGATGTATATTACCGTTACATGTTCGATCACAACTTTGGCATTGAAGCTGGCTATAAGGGCGCATTTAACGGCATTGGCTCCGTACTTATCAGTCCCTTAACAGAAATCACCGATGTCAGTTATGGCGGACCTCGACTCAGCGGTTACGCAAGTTACCCTCTGGGAGCTGGTTTTGAGCTTTACGGGAAAGGCGGTATCACTTACTACACGTTGAGTTATACATTTAAAAATAATGGTCAGAGCAAAGAATATGATGAGTCCAGCCTTGGAGGCGAGGCCGCTGCTGGTGTCGCTTGGGCCTATAAACACTTTGGTTTGAACTTGGAGTACAACTACGCCAAGAATAGCGACTTTGATTCTGGCGGTGTGATGTTTGGTGCACAATTGCGATTTTAAAAATTTAGCTGTGCCAAGGCACCGAATCGACATCGGTGCCTTATACCTCAAGCAGGGCTCAATGACAGAATGATTCCGCTCAGGATCAACAGCACCCCGACGCCTCGCGTGAAATACCATTTTTCAGCCAACAACCACACGCCCATTAATAAACCAAATACAATGCTGATTTGTCGCAAAGCCACAACAAGGCTGACGTTATCAGTCATGGTCATCGCAAACAGCACCAAGCCGTAGGTTGATGCCATCATGATGCCAGCCATGCTCGCACTTTTGCGAATCATCCAAGCGGTTTGTAGTTCTTGCTGACTCCCCGAAACAATACACCACAATAAAACCGGTACTCCCATAACCCAAAACTGCACGCCTAGATAAAAAATCGCGCTATAGTGGTCGTTAAGAATGGTCGATGTTTGTTGAGTTAGCAGATTCAGTGCTTGCTTGTCCACAACGGAGTAACCCGTCGTGCCAAACGCCGCAATCAAGGCCCAAAACACACCAACATTCAGGTACTCCCCAAAAGTAATTTGACGAAAACTGGTCACTGGAACTAGGACACAACCTAAAGTAATAAGCAGGAAACCCAACCACTGCTGAGCGTTCAACTCATAACCTAAGGCGACGGTGAGTGCGCCCACCATCATTACAGGAAGTGCTCTCGCAATCGGATAAATCACTCCCACATCGGCGTGCTTGTAGGCCACGATCAAACCAACCAAATAGACGATTTGAGATAAACCACTGATAAACAGCATTCCCCAAAACACGTTGGGCAACGTCGCCCAGCCAATGTTAAAGAGATACCAAATAAGATAAGGCGTGAGCAGAAGGCAAGCAGATAAACTTGCCGCCATCGTAAACGCGAGCCCTGAACCAGCATTGCTTTTACCAAGAATATTCCAGCCAGCATGCATAACCGCAGACAATACAACGAGTGCGATTGCCAAGAGATCCATTCCGTTTTCCTGTTTATGATATTTAGATACCCTCAAGGTGCTTGGGTACAACAAAGGCCCCAATATGGAGCCTTTGAATTTGAGATATAAATTGCTCGCTACCAACTAGACAGATGCCCAGCAAACAGAGATTAATTCAGCTCCGCGACAGACTCGATGCTGATGGCATCATGACGCCAGTATTCGATGTCACAGTCAATCAACTCGCCATGTTGGTTGTAGTTGATACGTTCAACCACCATTGCAGGCGTACCAGACGTCGCGCGCAATGCCTGTGCCACCTCACCCAACAAAGTACTAGTCGAAATTCGGTAACGAATTTTTTGATACGTCACACCGTAGTGTTCACGATAAATGTCGGTTAACGAGTTTGATAAATCATAAGACAATAAGTTGGGAAATATGTCTGGTCGAATGTAGTTCGTGACATAAACCACCGGACGCTCTTCTAGGTAACGAACGCGGTCGACACGAAATACGTCTGAAAACGGCTGAAGGTCCAACAAACGAGCGGCCAATTTATTAGCCAAGGTGCCTTTTGCGGCTATCACTTCTGTTTTTGGCACGCGATTTTGCGCTTTTGCCATGTTTGGGAAGTTCAACGTTTGGGTTGGGTCGTAACGCAATGGCTCAGGTGAGATAAACCAACCTCGGCGGTCTTCGCGATAGATTCGACCTTCTGCTTCGAGCAGTGATAAAGCTTCACGCAAAGTGACGCGTGTAGTATCGAACGATTCCGCCAACTTACGCTCTGCTGGCAGTTTTTGACGCGGCGATAGCATGCCCGCTTCAATCTGTTCAACAATCGAATCTTTAATTTTTACGTATTGCACGAAGTGTCCTTATCTTTTGCGCCAAGCTTGTGTGCGATTCTCTAACAATTTACCCAACGTCATCTGAACAATCTTCGCAATTGCGGCAGCAATCATGATCATCACCGCCATTGCCGCAGCAGCGCCAGTTTGACCTGCATCGTCCATATTCAGAATTGAGACCGAAGCTGGAATCGTATCGGTTGAGTAAAGGAATACTACCGCAGAAGTGGTGGTCAATGCATTAACAAACAAGTAAGCCGCAATGTCCAAAGTCGCAGGTAAACACACAGGTAATGTCACTTTAAAGAACAACTTGTATTGAGGAAGCTTCACCGATGCCGCCGTGGCTTCAATCTCCGATGGCAACTGCTTTAGCGCTGTCAGGGCGGTCATGTGACCCACGGTGTAGTAATGCACTACCGTGTTAATCACCAAGAATGCCATGGTGCCATAAAGCACGTTCAAAGGATTGTTCGCATCATTGAAGTAAAAGATGTAACCCAAGCCAAGCACCATACCCGGAACCGCCATTGGCACCACGCTAAGCATTTGCATCACCTGACGAATTGGACCAAACGCACGCCCTTTCTCAATGCAGTAAGCACCGACAAAGATAATGGCTGTACCAATAACTGCCGTCCAACCTGCCAGCGTTAGCGAGTTGAAGAATGGGCTCCAACCGTAAGTGCTCATTTCGGCAAAGTTGTAGTTGTTTAGCGTCAGCGCTTTGTTCCAAGGCCAGAACGTAACTAACGAGCCATACACCGCCATGCCAAGCACAGCCAGCACTGCAATAGAAATGATGCTGCAGTAAACCAAACAGATGCTGTCGCGCGCTTTGTTGGGTTCTGGCTGATAAGGCACTGAACGTGTGTCGAATAAGCTCTTTTGTTTTTTCTGTACCCAGCGGTCTGCACCAAATGCCATTACCGCAGGGAATAACAACATAATGCTGGTCACCGCACCCATGGCAAAGTTTTGTTGTCCCACAACTTGCTTGAAGATGTCAGTCGCCAGAACGTTGTAGCTTCCACCAATCACTTTCGGCACACCAAAGTCCGTGATAACCAGCGTAAAGACGACGATAAGCGTACTGATCAAACCGTATTTCGCCGCAGGTAACGTCACCATAAAGAAGGTTTTGATTGGTGAGGTTTTAAGTGCGCGGGCTGCTTCATACAAGCGAGCATCTGAAGTGCGCAGCGAAGTAGTTAAAATCATCAATGCATGAGGGAAGGTCCAGAAAATCAAACCCATCGAGATACCAATCACGCCGTAAATCGAGTTTCCTAACAACATCTCTTTGGCAATGCCTTGATTACCGAAAAGGAAGATCAAACTGATCGCCGGCAACAACGAAGGCGCAAGAATTGGCGCAGTGCCTAGGATTTGAAACAAACCTTTAAACGGCATACATGAACGAGTCAGCGCGTAGGCATAACCAAACGCAAGCACACCCACTACCGAGGTCACTATCACGCCCAAAGTGAAGGTGTTTCCCACCGACACCCACAAGCTTGAAGAGGAAAAGTACGTCGCAAAGTTTGCCAGACCGACAAATTCGCCATTGGCATTTTGCACACTCTTGGTCAACATTGCCCAAAGCGGCATTAAGATGAACAGCACCATCATGGTCGACAAACCAGCGAGCAAACCGAACAACACAAGGTTGTCGCGGCTAACACGTCCGAGTAAGGATTTTGCTTTGTCTTGTGTAGTCAGGCTATTCATCGTCATTGTCTTCGCATCCATGTTTACACCTACGCCGCTAGCGCTTTATCAACCGAGGGCACGGCGTAACCATGCAGCCCTTCTTCAGCAAACTGGATGTAACGTACATCGCCCGCCTTGATATTGAGTTTTTGAACCGTTTCCACAGGCACATCCACGACGATGGTTTTCGTTGAGCTGTCGTTTTGCAATACGCAATCAATGCGGAAAAACGCCCCCAAAAACTCGGTAGCCGTAACTCGCACTGGTAAAGAGTTGTTGTAGTTTTCAACGAACTTGATGCTTTCAGGACGCACCGCAAGGTCGAAGCGGTCACCACGTTGGATCATACGATTGGTCAAGCTTGGCGCTGGCATCAAGGTTTCAGCAATGCGCACTTGGGAGTCCGTTGCAACGGAGGTTTCAATAAAGTTCATGCTGCCGACAAACTCAGCAACAAAGCGCGTGGCTGGTTGTTGGTAGATTTCTTGAGGTGTGCCAACTTGCTCAATCACACCATGGTTCATTACCACGATACGATCCGCCATCGACAACGCTTCGTCCTGATCGTGCGTAACCATGATGGTGGTGATGCCCAGCTTGCGTTGCAGCTTACAAATCTCGTCACGTAAGTGAACACGTACTTTTGCATCCAGCGCTGACAGCGGCTCATCAAGCAGCAGTAGACCCGGAGACAACGCCAATGCACGAGCCAAAGCAACACGCTGCTGTTGACCACCAGAAAGCTGGTTAGGGAATTTCTCGCCAGAGGTCGGAAGACCAATGGTTTCTAGCCAGTAATCTACTTTCTCTAACGCTTCTTTGGTCGACATGCCTTGGTTCTTCAAACCCACCGCAATGTTCTCTTGCACAGTTAGGTTCGGAAACAGCGCGTAAGATTGGAATACGATACCGAAATCACGCTTCTCTGGTGGCAAGAATGTGGTCTCTTGACCGTTTTGAAAAATCGCACCAGACGTTGGCAAGTCTAAACCTGCAATAGCACGTAATAGAGTGGTTTTACCGCAGCCAGAAGGACCAAGAAAACAAACAAACTCGCCCTTTTCAATCGCTAGCGAGATTTTCTTTAATGCAGTGAACTGTCCGAATTGCTTCACGACATTTTCGATATTGAGATAAGGTTGGTTAGTTGACATAACACACGCTCCAAATGGTATATACCAACTTTAGTTTTGGAGTGTTACGTTCCAATGACAAATTTATAGCCAGAAGATGACAAATAGATGAAGGGCGATGAGGTTTGTTTAAGTGATAATTAGAGATTTCCGACTCACTCCTTCGTCGCTCTCGAGAATGACATCATGAGTGCGGATAGAAGCTCCCAACGTTCTTAAGTCCGTCATTCCAGCGAACCTAGGTGAGACTAGGAATCTACTTGCAGCAAACTTTGAAATAACAGAGAAAACAAAAAATCCACCTCAACCGAGGTGGATTTCAGTATTCAACTCAAAGCAAATTCGATTAAGACTTTGGCTCTGATTTCGCGTCGAACTTCTCAGACCATGCCGCTAGAATCTCTGCACGCTTGCTACCCATTTGCGCGAAGTCCATCTTCGCCATGTTCTCTTGAACATTCGGGAAGTTAGATACTGTCGCTTTCACTTCTTTATGTGCAACCACTGGGTACATTTCTACGTAAAGCTCGTTTGCCGCTTTAGAGATTGACCAGTCGACAACACGTTTCGCTGCATCCGACTCTTTCACTAGACCAACTGCTTCTGATTCCCAGCCGATGCCTTTTGGTGTGATAACCGCTAGTGGTGCACCTTGTGTTTTCAGCTTCGCGCCGCGGCTCGCCATCGAAATACCGATGGCTACTTCACCCATACCCGCTTGAACACATGGCTTAGAACCAGAGTGCGTGTAGTGTGCAATGTTCTTGTCTAAGTCACGCATGTAGTTCCATGCCTGATCTTCACCCATGTTTTGTAGCCAAGCAGAAACCTGCATGTAGCCAGTGCCTGAAGACGCTGGGTTCGGCATTGCAATGTGACCTTTGTAAACCGGCTTCGTTAGGTCTTCCCATGACGTTGGTTTCGGGAGGTTAAGTTGTTTCGCTACCGCTTCGTTGAAACAAACTGCGTTAAAGAACGCATCGTTACCGAACCAAGCTTGGTTTGATTGAGGGTCGTTTAGGTTCGCGTGCAGCTCTTCCAAACCTTTTGGTGTGTAAGGCTTAAGAAGACCTTCATCTTTAAGCAGTGCCATTGACGAGCCAGCAAGACCCCAAACCACTTCCGCTTGAGGGTTGTTCTTTTCTGCCAGCAATTTCGCCGTCATGATACCGGTGGAATCGCGAACCCACTTAATCTTGATATCTGGGTTATCTTTCTCAAACGCAGACTTGTATTTAGCAAGAATGTCAGTTTCGAAAGCGGTGTAAACCGTGACTTCCTGTGCTGCCATTGCATTCGTAGCTAGCAGAGAGACAAGTGCAGCCAGCGATCCTTTCATCAAACGGTTTTTCATCATTTTCTCCAGTTAATTTGGCTAAGTTTTCATTTGGTCTGTACCAGTTGACGATATACACCCTACTGAGCCTTTGTGACGAAATCATGACCATTAAATGGCAGTTTTACGAAAATTTGCGATGAATAATCGTTCAATTGATCCGCAATTTTCTGGATATTAAAGTTTTATGAAATTGGACATTCGCCTATTTACTGCCCTTTTCTTCCTCGCTAGAGTTAACTCGAAATTTGGTGTATACCAATTAGCTTATTCTGATGGAAATCGAGATGAAAAACGAATACCTACTACTGACTCCAGGTCCTCTATCTACTTCTGAAACAGTACGTGAAGCCATGCTAAAAGACTGGTGTACTTGGGATGATGAATACAACAAAGACATCGTAGAAGTGATCCGCACTAAGCTTGTAAAACTGGCGACGGAGCAAGACGGCTACACCAGCGTACTAATGCAAGGTAGCGGCACCGCATCAGTAGAAGCAACGATTGGCAGTGCCATTGGCAAAGATGGAAAATTGTTGGTTGTCGACAACGGTGCTTACGGTGCGCGTATCGCTCAGATCGCTGATTATCTAAATATTCCATGCCATGTAGTTTCCCCAGGCGAAACATCACAGCCACACTTGAACGAGGTGGAAACTGCATTGGCATCGGATCCTACAATCACACACGTGGCGATTGTTCACTGTGAGACAACCACTGGCATGCTTAACCCAATTGAGGCATTTGCTTCTGCGGCAAAAGCACACGGTAAAGTGGTGATTCTCGATGCCATGTCGAGCTTTGGTGGTATTCCTATCGATATCGCTGAGCTAGGCATCGATTTTATGATCAGCTCAGCGAACAAATGTATCCAAGGCGTACCGGGCTTTGGCTTTGTGATTGCGAAACAAACTGAGCTAGAAAAGTGCCAAGGTCAGGCACGTTCTTTGAGCCTTGATCTTTACGACCAGTGGCACTGCATGGAAGTGAACCACGGCAAATGGCGTTTCACGTCTCCAACGCACACGGTTCGCGCTTTCTATCAAGCCTTGCTAGAGCTGGAGCAAGAAGGCGGCATTGAGGCTCGTCATCACCGCTACCAAACTAACCAGAAAACACTGGTTGCAGGTATGCGTTCTCTGGGTTTCGAACCACTACTGAGTGATGACCTTCACTCGCCAATCATCACCTCTTTCTACTCTCCAACTCACAGTGATTACCAATTCAAAGCGTTCTACACGCGTTTAAAAGAGCAAGGTTTTGTGATTTATCCGGGTAAGGTATCGAATGCAGATTGCTTCCGTATCGGCAACATTGGCGAAGTTTACCCAGCAGATATCGAGCGCTTGATCGGTGCAATTGAAAAAGCAATGTACTGGCAAGTTGCGTAAAGCAACTTTCTGATTGAGAGAGCGTTATGACTCAGAATATCAAACCGACTCATTTCCGCAGCGAAGGCGATGTCAACACGACACCAGCGCGCCAAGATTGGAATGCATCGATGTACGACGAACGCACGCAAGCATTACTAAAGCGTGATTCGGAGGTCTTTCTTCATCAAGCCATGTCGACGCCGTGCTTAGATACCTTGGAAGCAGTAGAAGGCATCTACATCCAAGATGCTACCGGCAAAAAGTACATGGACTTCCATGGCAATAACGTCCATCAGCTGGGCTACGGTCATCCGCATGTGATTAAACGTGTGCAAGAGCAAATTGCCAAACTGCCATTTTCACCACGTCGTTTTACCAACGAGACCGCGATTGAATGTGCCGAAAAGCTTACCCAAATCTGTGGCGGCGAATTGAACCGCGTGTTGTTTGCTCCGGGTGGCACATCTGCGGTTGGCATGGCACTTAAACTAGCGCGCCACATCACGGGCAACTACAAGGTGGTGTCTCTGTGGGATTCCTTCCACGGCGCATCATTGGATGCCATCTCAGTAGGTGGCGAAGCGTGTTTCCGCCAAGGTATGGGACCACTAATGGCAGGTGTTGAGCGCATTCCACCAGCCGTATCTTACCGAGGTGCTTTCCCTGTCGCAGACGGCAGCGACGTGCACTACGCCGACTACCTTGAATACGTGATTGAGAAAGAAGGCGGCGTGGGCGCATTTATCGCAGAAGCGGTTCGTAATACCGACGTACAAGTACCGAGTAAAGCCTACTGGAAACGTATCCGTGAAATCTGTGACAAACACAATGTCATGCTGATCATCGACGACATCCCTAACGGTATGGGTCGTAGCGGTGAATGGTTTACCTACCAAGCTTACGACATCGAGCCAGATATGCTCTGCATCGGTAAAGGTTTGGGTGGTGGCTTAGTGCCTATCGCAGCCATGGTCACCAAAGACAAATACAACACCGCCGAGCAAATCTCCATGGGTCACTACACTCATGAGAAAAGCCCTATCGGTTGTGCTGTGGCACTGGCAACCATGGAAGCCATTGAGCAAGACGGCTTGCTAGATAAAGCCAAAACCGACAGCCAGTTCATGCGTGAAAAGCTGCTAGAGATGAAAGCCAAGTACCCTGTGATTGGCGATGTTCGTGGCATCGGCATGTTGTGGGGCATTGAACTGGTCACCGACCACGAAAGCAAAGCACGCGCGTATGACGAAGCGGAAGCTGTGCTGTACCAATGCCTCAACAACGGAGTGAGCTTCAAGGTATCGCAAGGTAACGTGATTCAGCTCAGCCCACCGCTGATCATCACTCGCGAACAACTGACAGAAGCGTTGGCGATCTTCGAAGAAGCCATCGCCAAAGTGTGTAAAGACTTTAACTACTTCTAACCTCAACAAAAACCAATTTATCCAGAGCGCGGTTCCAACGTGTAGGCAAGCACTCTGGCAAGCAAGAAAAAGGATTGAACATGAGCAAATCACCAATTCAAGCAGTGATCTTTGACTGGGCTGGCACTATCGTCGATTTCGGCTCTTTTGCGCCAACCAGTATCTTTGTGGAAGCGTTCAAACAAGGCTTTGATTTTGATATCGATCTTGAAGAAGCGCGTGAACCAATGGGTCTTGGTAAGTGGGATCACATCCAAGCTGTGGGTCGTATTCCTGCCGTTGATAAGCGTTGGAATGAGAAGTTTGGTCGCTCAATGACCAGCGAAGACATCGACGCTATCTACGCAGCCTTTATGCCTTTGCAAAAAGCAAAAGTGGCTGACCACGCAGAACCAATCCTCAACGCAGTTGAAGTGGTAAACGGTCTGAAAGACAAAGGCATCAAGATCGGTTCTTGTTCTGGTTACCCTCGCGAAGTGATGGACGTACTGATTCCAGTTGCAGCGGATTACGGCTACCAACCAGATTACGTAGTAGCAACGGACGATCTGCCACAAGGCGGTCGCCCTGCGCCGTTCATGGCACTGAAAAACGTGATTGAGCTTGATGTAACCGACGTTAAAGCATGCGTCAAAGTGGACGACTCAGCACCAGGCATCTTTGAAGGTCACAATGCGGGCATGTGGACGGTGGGTCTGCTACTTTCTGGTAACGAAGCAGGTCTGACATTTGAAGAATACGAAGCCGCAGACGAAGCAACCTTAGAGAAAGCTCGTGAAAAAGCACGCGCGAAGTTTATCAAGAGTGCACCTCACTACTTAATCGACACCATCTCCGATCTGCCAGAGGTGATCGTAGATATCGAACAACGCCTAGCCGCGGGCGAACGTCCGTAGTTTTCGCTCGTGAATTCAGAATGTAAAAAGCCTCTCCATATTGAGAGGCTTTTTGTATTTATGGAAAGCGGAGGGGTCAATTAATCGCGGTACTTGCTCGACGCTTTAGCTTAAAGCCCATACTGGTTGGCCTTTCTTCTGGCTCACCTTTGATGGCATGCAACAGTTTTTCTGCCGCCTTGGTGCCCATGCGCTCGTAATCAAATTCTGCCGATGTCAAACTTGGGTAAGCGTGCTCCCCCATAGAAGAACCTTCAAGGCAAATAATGGCAATGTCGGTCGGGACTTTGAGAACACGGCGATGGCACTCAAAGAGCGCACCAATTGCTATCTCCTCATGGCTACACACCAAAGCATTCAAGCTTGAATCGCGCAGCAATAACTTCGCCAATCCTTCCGCACCCAATTGTGAAGATGGCGCTTCATGAGTCGTCAGAAAATGATCTGGGGTGAGATAGTTTTCAATCATCGCACTTTGCCAACCGTGTAACTGGCGTTGCAACGTTGAGTGATTCCCGCGCGCCCCAATAAAACCAACGTTCTTAAAACCTTGTTCAATCAGGTGTCTGGTACAGGCCTTACCCACTTCGAAGTGATCCACGCCAATGTTGAGATAACTGGCCTTTGAGCTCAGTTCGGTAATCTCTAACACTGGCGTATTTGATGCCTCTAACAGTTGATGCGTTCGCTGACTATGCTCACTTCCAAACAGTACAACGCCCGCAGGACGGCTCTCTAAAAAAGTCGAAAGCAACTTTTCTTCTTGCTCAATCGAGTAGTCGCTGTAACCCAGCAATAGTTGATAACCCGCTTTGTTTAACGCCTGTTGGAAGCTTGGTAAGAAATGCGCGCATGCTTTTTCAAACAGTGACGGAATGATTAGAGCGATGGAATAACTTTCTGCAGATGCGAGTGCCCCTGCGGCTTTGTTCGGGATATAGCCGAGCTCATCAACCACTTGTTGAATTTTTTCTCTCAGCTTATCGGATACCAGCTCTGGCGTTCGTAATGCTCGCGACACCGTCATCGTGCCTACGCCTGCTTGTTTGGCGACATCAGCCAAAGTGACATTGCCGGTACTTCTTCGTTTGCGAGGTTCGCTCATTGTTTTTATTTAATGTTCTCTAATTTCAGCTGCAACATCTTATCACAGCGCTTTAATGGTTTTGATATTAGCGCATTAGAACTCGAACACCAGCACATGAAACTTCGATGCCTGATAAAAATGATAGCGCTATCACAATTAATGGTAGCGCTATCAGATAGCGCTACCATTTGTGATCACTCTCAGGTTTTTCTGGCAAATTGATCGATAAAGTACGCAGCAACAAAACAACAAATCGGAAACATTCCAATGCTACGTGAACTGATTACCTCTGATGTCATTCGCATCCATTCTGACGCAACCGACTGGAAAGATGCGATCAGCAAATCTTGTGAAGCTTTGATTGAAAATGGCGCGATAGAACCAAGTTACGTTGAGGCAATTTACCGCTCGCACGAAGAGCTTGGCCCTTACTACGTGGTAGGTCCGGGTATGGCGATGCCACACGCTCGCCCTGAAGATGGCGTTAACCGTTTGTCACTGGCGATCACGGTGATCCAAAACGGCGTCAACTTTAACTCTGAAGAAAATGACCCAGTAAAAATGCTGGTCACGCTAGCGGCAACGGACAGTAATAGCCACGTTGATGCGATTTCGAAACTGGCGGAATTGTTTATGAATGAAGAGCATGTAGAGGCCATCTGCAACGCTCAAAGCAAAGAAGATGTTCTTGCGATCATCGACAAATACTAAGTTTTACTCCTGACATACCCCATTCACAAATGGGTATACCCCCTATAAAAAAGAAAAGGTCTGAATTATGAAAATTATGGTTGTTTGCGGTCACGGTCTTGGTACTAGCTTAATGATGGAAATGAGCATCAAAAGCATCGTAAAAGAATTGAACGTCGATGCCGCAGTGGATCACATCGATCTTGGCTCAGCAAAAGGCACAAGTTGCGACATTTTCATCGGCACAAAAGACATTGCAGAACAGTTGGAAGCACTTGGCGTTGAACAACGTATCGTAGCGCTTGATAACATGGTCGACAAAGTCGCAATGAAAGAGCGTTTATCTGTGGCACTTCAAGAGCTTGGCGCTCTATAAGGTGGTGTTATGGAATTCTTCAGTTTCTTAATGAACGATGTCCTATCAGAGCCAGCGGTTCTGGTCGGTCTCATCGCTCTAATCGGCTTAATTGCTCAGAAAAAACCGGTCACCGAGTGCATTAAAGGCACGGTAAAAACCATTCTTGGTTTCATCGTGCTTGGCGCAGGTGCAGGCTTAGTTGTGAGCTCGCTAGGCGACTTTGCGACCATTTTCCAACACGCATTTGGCATTACAGGCGTGGTACCAAACAACGAAGCTATCGTCTCTATCGCGCAAGAAGCGTTTGGTAAAGAGATGGCGATGATCATGTTCTTCGGTATGTTGGTGAACATTCTGATCGCTCGTTTCACGCCGTGGAAATTCATCTTCCTAACAGGTCACCACACACTATTTATGTCGATGATGGTAGCAGCGATTCTGGCATCTAGCGGCATGAAAGGTGTTCCACTGATCGCGCTTGGCTCTGTGGTTGTGGGTTCTGTAATGGTGTTCTTCCCTGCGATCGCTCACAAGTACATGAAGCAAGTTACAGGTTCTGATGACGTTGCGATTGGTCACTTCTCTACCCTTTCTTACGTGCTAGCTGGCTTTATTGGCAGCAAGTTCGGTAACAAAGAACACTCTACTGAAGAGATGAATGTCCCTAAAAGCTTGTTGTTCTTACGCGATACGCCAGTGGCTATCTCGTTCACCATGGGCATCATCTTTGTGGTGACGTGTTTGTTCGCTGGCGGTGATTTTGTCCGTGAAGTCAGTGGCGGTAAACATTGGTCTATGTTTGCGCTAATGCAATCCATCACATTTGCAGGTGGTGTGTACGTTATCCTGCAAGGTGTACGTATGGTTATCGCAGAAATCGTTCCTGCATTTAAAGGCATCTCAGACAAACTGGTTCCAAACGCAAAACCTGCACTGGATTGTCCGGTTGTGTTCCCATACGCACCAAATGCGGTATTGGTGGGCTTCCTATCTAGCTTTGCAGCCGGTCTAGTGGGCATGTTCCTGCTGTACGTGATGGGGCTTACTGTGGAGCTATGCTGATTTCTGGTGTATGGAAGAGAAGGGAAGTTGCGGTGTAATCTGTTGATGTAGTTCTCGCCAGAACAATTAACAGAAAGGTA